>NZ_JBJUDF010000023.1:0-14117 GCF_046067725.1 Planktothrix sp. | reverse complement strand
GCCAATGGCTACTAGCATTAGGCAATTTCCATTGATTCCCTGTCTTTTGGTACTCTTGTTCATAGAAAGTTGCTTCAATTGTATGGTAAGCAATAAAAATTTTATTACTATAATTTCTATTATGGATATTATAGGTATTATAAAAAGTATAATCACTATAAACTCCGTTTATAGTGATATTAGTAATTTTTGTTGATATAGCAACAAATTTTAATCAGTCGAAATATTGGAGTTTTCACTGCTATTCTAAACAATAGCCCAAAATTTCTATTGTCCTTATGTGGCGCATCTCTATCCCCAAAGAAAACCGATTATGCTATTAATTTTTAACCCTCAATCATCTTGACGCTTGGAAATGATATTAAAGTTTTGATCAAGGTAAATCTCATAAATCTTTCCATCGGAGCAAATCGCATCATCGACTTCATAAAGATTGCGATTTAAATAAAACTCTACATCATCATCATCATCAAGTGAACAACCTTCACCTGCTAAAACCTGTTTAATTCTAGCAATTTCCTCTGGGGTTGCGTCTCGATCTTCATCGGCTTGAACACTGTCTATCCCCACAATCAAGCTCAAAAATGACAGAGATATCAATAAAAAATAACCCAGACCTGTTTTTTTAATCATTTTGGTTTAGAGTATTCACGCAATTTTCAACTTATTATTATAGCATTTTCCTCAAAATAGGAAACAAACGATTGCAGAAACCCGGTTTCTATAGCCATTCAGGGCTTACTAAGGGTTTACCAAATTAAGGTTAAATCTAATAAAAATCCGGGTAAAATATCTTCTCCTGATAAAGTGGTGGGATTTTCTAATATTTCAACGTCTTGTTGAGGACGATAAATTTCAACTCGTTTATGTTTCGGATCAATTAACCATCCTAATTTTGCACCGTTCTCTTGATATTCATTCATTTTATCTTGTAGGGATTTAAGAGAATCGCTAGATGATCGTAATTCTACTACAAAATCAGGACACAAAGGCACAAATCTTTCTCGTTGTTGCGGTGTTAAACTGAACCAGCGATCGCTTCTAATCCATGATACATCAGGAGAACGATCCGCACCATTAGGAAGTTTAAATCCCCCAGAAGAATCAAAAGCGATACCGAGTTTAGTTTGTTTGTTCCAGATGCCAAGTTCCACCGCAATATTAAAGTTACGATGGCTGGTTTCTCCACCCGTTGGCGACATAATTGTTAGCACTCCTGAGCGGTTTCGTTCAAATTTTAAGTCTTGATTTTTCTGGCATAATTCATAAAATTGATCTTCTGTTAAATCTAATGTTAATTCTAAAGGAATGGGTAAATTAATTGTTCTAATATCCATAAAATTATACCCGAATTTTCCAATTTAATTTTAACTGATAAAATGTTTAATGAGGAATAGATTTAAGGGCGGTAGTGTCGCTGAGTCATCGTCATCACAGTGTTAACCGTAAGTTCAGGGAGATCACCCAAAGTTGGCAAAATATCTAAACCTGAACAAACTAAGGGTAACTCATCACCCCACCACACCCAAACTTGTTGACGAGAGATATCAATTAACCAAGCCAATTGTGTTCCGTTACTCAGACAATGGAGAATCTTCTTTTGTAAGTCTAAAGTATTTTGATCCGGTGAGCGAATTTCAATTAACCAATCTGGAGATCCGTTAAATGGCCCGTCTTCATCGCTAAGGCGATCGCAACTAATAATAGCAATATCGGGTACAGGGGAGAAGGGAGGAACTAGACAACGTAATTCTTGCACCGCCTCAAACTGATTGGTATGCTGATTAATATAATTAACCAGATTGCGTTGTAGGCGTGAGTGAAACAGCGTTGGCATTGGTTTTTGACTCGGTTGGTCATTCATTAATTCCCATGCGGGAGAAGCCTCAATATTGGGTTGAGAGAGAAACTCTGCGAGTGAGATTTTTTTGACAGATTGCACTTTTTTGTCAGAACAAAACTTAGTTCTATGATTATAGCTCTCAAATATAAATTACAGAAACACCCAGAAACCGGGTTTCTCTAGTTATCTTTCGGTTAGGAAATCAACTATTACAGAAACCCGGTTTCTACCAAATTCCCCAAACAGAAACCGGGTTTCTCTAGTTATCTTTTGGTTGGGAAATAAACTCTTGCAGAAACCGGATTTCTCAAGTTATTAACGATTTAACACTCGTTTTAAGGCGGATAATAATAACAGAACATTTTCAGGACGGCTATTATATCCCATTAAGCCAACACGCCAAACTTGACCTGCTAATTCTCCTAAACCATTGCCAATTTCAATATTATATTCGGTCAATAATTGACGAGAAATTGCTTTACCGTCTACCCCTTCAGGAATGCGAACTGTTGTTAAGGTGGGTAAACGATAATCTTCGTGAACATGACAAACTAATCCTAAATCTTTTAACCCCTCCCATAATAATTGAGCATTGGTTAAATGACGATTCCAACTGGCTTCTAATCCTTCTTCTGCTAAAATTCTTAACGCTTCTCGCAAGGCATAATTCATATTAATGGGGGCGGTATGATGATACACTCGATCTTGACCCCAATATTGAGAAAGCAAAGATATATCTAAATACCAATTTGCCACTTTTGTTGAACGATTTTTTAATTTTTCAACAGCGCGGGGACTCATGGTAAACGGCCCTAAACCTGGGGGACAGCCTAAACCTTTTTGACTACAACTATAAGCTAAATCTATTCCCCAAGTATCTAAAAATAACGGCACACCGCCTAAACTGGTGACGGTATCAACTAATAACAAACAATCAAATTCTCGACATAATTCGCCCAAACCTTCCAAGGGTTGACAAGCGCCTGTGGAGGTTTCTGCATGAACCACCGCTAACACTTTGGGACGATGGGTTTCTAACCCTTGCCGCAGTTCCTCTAAACTAAACACCCGACCCCAAGGTTTGACTAATTTTCGCACATCGGCCCCATAACGACCTGCCATATCGACTAAGCGATAACCGAAATATCCCATCACCCCTACTAACACCACGTCTCCGGGTTCGACAATATTGGCGAGAGTGGCTTCCATCGCCGCACTTCCCGTCCCACTCATGGGAATGGTCATCGGGTTCTCGGTTTGCCAAGCATAGCGTAGGAGGGTTTGTACCTCGTCCATCAGATGCAGAAAATAAGGGTCAAGGTGTCCAACGGGAGACATGGCCAGTGCTTGCAAGACGCGGGGGTTGGCGTTGGATGGCCCAGGCCCTAACAACAAACGGGGAGGAACATTCAATTCTGGGGGAATGATACGATTTTTATCATTAATGGTGGGAGAAACTAAACTCATAAATCTTTTTTCACTCAATACTATTATTGTGCTGTAGGATGACGTTTCTTAATATTAAGAACCTTAACAAATTTCGTAATTTTAACTTGCGAATCAAATTCCCATCATCTTATGATAAACTAAATTATGATTAAAGTTATCATTATTAAAGATAAAATTTAAAGTGAAAGCAGTATGAAACCAGCAATCATTGTTACAGGTGGAACGAAAGGAATTGGTAAAGCAATTTTAGAAAAATTTGCTCCAGAGAATTTTACATTGATCACTTGTTCGAGAAGTGAACACAATTTAGCAGAACTCAAAACAGAATTTTCAGAAAAATATCCAGAATGTAATCTTTATACCTGGGTTGCGGATCTTTCTGAAAAATCAGAGGCTCAAAAATTTGTTAAATTTATCGAAAATCTAGGGTTAGAAATTGATATTCTCGTGAATAATGTGGGTCTATTTATCCCCGGACAAATTTATAATGAACCCGAAGGAAACTTTGAATTAATGATGCAAGCTAATGTTTATAGTGCTTATTATCTCACAAAGGGAATTCTTAATCATTTAATAGGGAGGAAAAAAGGTCATATTTTTAATATTTGTTCAATTGCGAGTATTGTTCCTTATATTAAAGGTTCGTCTTATTCCATTAGTAAATTTGCTTTATTAGGGTTATCAAAAGTTTTACGAGAAGAGTTAAAACCTTATAATATTAAAGTCACTGCTATTCTACCCAGTGCGACATTAACTGATAGTTGGAATGGCACAGAAGAACCTCCTGAACGGTTTTTGAAAGTGGAAGATATCGCAGATGTCGTTTATACTTGTTATCATCTTTCTCCTCAAGCTGTACTCGAAGAAATTGTAATTAGACCCCAGTTAGGAGATTTATTATAAAACTTCTAAATCGGTTGTAATAACCTCTCTCTATGACTCAAACCCTTACCGTAGGGACAATTCATGAATTGACCCTACCCTAAATCAAATCGGATTGCTATATATAAACCAAAAACAATTTGATTTATAAGGGTTTAGAATTTATTGCTTTTCCCAAATTAATTCTAAACGTTCTTGAGCTTCTTGTAAAGATTTTTCAACAGGTTTACCTAACATTGAAGCTTCGATCGCACGACCTAAAGAATCAGATAAACGGCTATATCCTGCAATAGTCGGTCGTCCTCCAGCAACGGGAATTTGATCAACAAACACTTTCATCACAGGCTTTTGTTTGAGGAATTCTTGATAAAGCGGACTATTGGCAGATTTAATATTAACGGGTAAAAATCCGGTTCTAATACTCCATTCCGTTTGGAATTGTTCACTTAAAATATACTCCAAAAACGTCAAAGCCGCTTTCTCTCGTTCGGGGTTCGTTTTCATTAAAAATAAGCTTCCATTTCCCGTGACCGTTGCTGGACGCTGATTCATTGGTACAGGAAATACCCCATAATCAACATTACTTTTCATAATATATGTCCAAGGGCCTGTGATTTGCATCGCCACCCGACCCGCAATAAAATCTCCTTCTTCATACCCTCTTTCTGGGATAGATAATCTTCCAGAACCTTCTGTTAAGAAATCTTGCCAAAATTGGGTCGCTGCGATCGCACCCGGATTGATTAAATTAGGGCGATTATTTTCAACAATTGTTCCATTAGAACTTAATAAAAACGGAAACCAAGTAAAAACTGTCCATTCTCCTTTTCCAAACGGAATTAACATTCCATATTGTTCAGGTTTACCATCACCATTGCGATCAATCGTGAGTTTTTTGGCAACCTCTTTTAAGTCTTCCCAAGTTTTAGGTAATTCCGTAATTCCCGCTTGTTCAAATAATTTAGGACGGTAAAAAATCCCAATATTACTGGTACAAAGGGGAATTGACCAAAGATGACCATTTAATTCGCTTTCCTCCAGCACATTAGGGTATAATTCTGACTTAACTGGCAATTGATTTAACCAATCTTCCAGGGGAACAACGGCATCTAAATCTACCAGTTGACCTGTTAATTGAGGAGAAAAAGAAAGGATATCGGGGGGAGAATTTGCCACCACAGAGGTCAAGATCTTAGGTAATTGTTGATCAAGTTGACCTGCAAAAATTGAATCAACCTGAATATCCTTATGGGTTTGATTAAATCGTGCGACTAATTCGTTAAAAACTTCTCGATTTGGGGGAGGGTTCAATCCTTGCCATAACGTTAAGTGGATGACACCCTGATTTTTATGGGTGGCACTTTGACACCCTGAAAAAATCAGTAAAAATACAGTAAAAATAACCGAAATCAACCCTATTTTATGATAAGATTTAATGCTATTCATGATCCAGTTTTTAAATATCGTTATTTTAAATATCATGAAATATGAACCCCAAATTGATGACAAATGCTGTCTTCTGAAAAGTTGTAAATATAAGTTTTCAGTTCAGGTACTTTTGCGGTTTTAAATTGTTGTTCTGCTCTTTTCCATAACTCGGCATCTTCTCCATAATGTATATTTCGGAACCCTTGCAATTGAAATAAAACATGACGTTTCACAAAAAAAGTGGCTCCAATAGCACAATCTAAAATATTAATTAGTTTTCCAGGTTGATAATAATCAGTGACAAATCGATCTTCTTGGGTTTCACAACCTCCCATAATAAAATCAACTTCAGGATGAGCGTTCATATAGTCCCAACGTAATTTTAAATGATTGGGTTTATATTGGTCATCGCTATCAATAAAAGTAATATATTTCCCAAAGGATGCTTGAATTCCTGCATTTCTGGATAAAGATTGTTTGCGATTTTTATGCTTGAGATAGCGAATATTTTCCCATTGTTCCAAAAAGGAATTAATGATTTCAAAGGTCTGATCTTGACTTCCATCATCAACAATTAGTAATTCCCAATCTTTAAAGGTTTGATTAATTACACTATTAATACAATCGTTTAAATAGTTAGCTCGATTGTAAGTGGGTAAAATAATTGAGATTTCTGGAGTATAGGAAAAATTGAGAGGACTCATAGAATTAAGTATATTTTACGGAGCCGGGACGCTCTCACTACAGATACTTAACAGTTTATCATGTTTTTCCCGATTCTTAAACAATGCCCTAACTGGAAAACTTTAACAAGACTGAAATTAAAGTTTTATTGCGTAATACTCAGATTAATACATTCTAGGGTGATTAAGATTTAATTTTAAGTAGTCCCTGAGTAGGACTAAATAAAAAAGTTAGGATAAATAATCCTGATGTTACTAATACAATAGCAGGGCCAGAGGGAAGATTATAAAAATAACTGAGGTACATTCCGCTAATACTAGAAATAACTCCAATCATCACACCTAATATCATCACTTGATGGAGACGTTCAACTAATAGATAAGCGGTGGCTGCTGGAGTAATTAATAAGGAGAGAACTAAGATAACTCCAACGGCTTTTAAACTGGCAACAATGGTTAACGCAATTAATCCCATTAATCCTAAATTTAGTAAGTTAACAGGTAAACCTGTGGCTTCTGCACCCAAGGGATCGAAGGTATAAAACAACAGTTCTTTATAGATTAAGGCGACAACAGCAAGAATAATTATTGTAATAATAAAGGTATCTCGAACATCCTCGACCGTTACGCCTAAAATATTACCAAATAAAAAATGATTGAGGTCGATTTTATTATCTTTCTGTACTAAGGTAATTAAGGTAATTCCCAAGGCAAAAAACGCTGAAAATACGATTCCCATTGCGGCATCTTCTTTAATTCGGGAATAGGTTCTAATCACATTCATGCAAATAGTGCTTAAAATTCCAGCAATAAACGCCCCGACAAAAATATTAGCATTGAGGATAAAGGCGATCGCTAATCCAGGTAAAACTGAATGACTAATGGCATCTCCTAATAAAGCTAATCGTTGTACCATTAAATAGCTACCAACAACAGCACAAATAATTCCCACTAAAATCGCAATCGTTAGCGATCGCTGCATAAAACTATATTGTAAAGGTTCAATTAACAAATTCAACATTGGATTTAAACTCAAGGGGTTTTCGGGTGTATCAGTAGAGAATACACACCCAGATTCAAAAATTTCTGTAGAACAGTGAATCGAAAGTTAAGCGACTTTTTCAGCAAAGAAAAACACGCGACCTCCATAAGCTTGTTGTAAATGATCTTCTTTTAAAACCTGGTGACGGTTTCCCGCAGTAATTAATTCTCGATTGATTAAAATTAAATCATCAAAATTAACAATAGATTCCCCTAAATCATGATTAATTACTATCACAATTTTTCCCGATGCGGCTAACTCGCGAAACAAACTAAAAATCACCGCTTCTGTTTTCTGATCAATTCCTACAAACGGTTCATCAAAACAAAAAATTTCCGCTTCTTGCGCCAAAGATCTCGCTAAAAAGACACGCTGTTGTTGACCCCCCGACAGTTGACCAATGGGGCGATTTTTAAACTCAGCCATTCCCACCCGTTCTAACGCTTGAGTAGCGATGTGACGACTCACCCCGGAAAAGGGACGTAACCAGCCGGTTTTCCGCACTCTCCCCATCATGACAATATCCCACACCGTCGCTGGATAGTCCCAGTCAATCTGCGATCGCTGAGGAACATAAGCGACCCGTTGGCGTTGCTGACTCAAGGGTTTTCCGTCATACACTACCGCGCCCGCAGCCATCGGAACTAACCCCAGCATCGCCTTCATCAAGGTACTTTTTCCCGCCCCATTCGGGCCAATAATACCCGTGAGCCGTCCGGGTTGAACCTCTAAACAGATATCTCGTAGTGCTTCCACCCCGCGATAGTTAACGCTGAGATCATGGACAGTGAGAGACTGATGTAGAGGATGGGGGAATTTTAGGGTGTTCATAGCCGTTTGATCCATTGCTATCTGTAGTTTATGGAGTAGGTTCCCCCATTGACTTCTTGAGTAGAGAAGAATTTAAGGGGCGACTTTAGGAATAGTGTACTGCAAAAATGAACAAATTATGAAATAATTAATGAAAAAATTATGAAAATCCCTAACAGTATGATAAAAATAATCACTGACAAGCCTATCTATGCAGGATTTTGGACTCTGTTTCTAGGATTAATCTTAAGCGGATTAAGTAGTTGTACTCAATCAAAACTAGAGAATTCTGTGAACGGAGATCAACCAAAAGTTGTATCGACCAGTACCATTATTGCTGATTTAACAGAACAAATTGCAGGAGATGAAATTGACCATCAAGGAATATTACAACCTGGTGCAGATCCCCATGTTTATGAACCTGTCCCGCAAGATAGCATTGCTTTAGAAAAAGCCGATTTAATTTTATATAATGGTTATAATTTAGAACCGGGTTTAATAAAATTAATGAAAGCAGCATCCACCTCTGGAAAAAAAGTGGCTGTGGGAGAAGTTGTTAAACCCTTAGCTTTTCAAGTTCAAGGACAAATACAACCCGATCCTCATGTTTGGGGAACCGCTAAAAATGCTATTTTAATGGTGAATAAAATTAGAGATGAGTTAATTTTATTATCGCCAGAAAATCAATCTATTTTTGATAAAAATACGGAAAAATTAACCCAAGATTTAATAAAATTAGACCGTTGGATTCAACAACAAATTGCAACGATTCCCCCCAATCAACGAAAATTAGTGACAACCCATGATGCGTTTCAATATTATGCTAATGCTTATGGATTAGAGGTAATCGGAACTTTAATTGGGATTAGTACGGAAGAACAACCCAGTGCAAAAACCGTTAAAGATTTAGCAACTTCCATTCAAAAAGCCGGGGTTCCCGCTATTTTTGCCGAAACCACTATTAATCCTAAATTAATTACAACCGTTGCTGACGAATCTGGCGTTAAATTAGCTCCAGAACAATTATATTCTGATTCGATTGGCGTTCGCGGAAGTGAAGCAGATACCTATATTAAAATGTTAGTGAAAAATACGAAAACCATTGTTGAAGCATTAGGAGGAAAATACACCCCTTTTTTTTGACAAGGGATAGGGAGTAGGGGAAGAAGAGGAGCAGGGGCGGTAGGGGGAGAAATTTCTATTGCAAGAGGTAAATAAAGTTTAAAAGCTTCTTTCCAGGTTTTAATTGCTTGTTTAGGTTGTCCTTTATTCAGTTCTAATTGATCTTAAATCTCTAAAATTTGAGCTAGAATTAATGTTTTTTTAGAAAAAGATAAATTTTGAATTAAGGCTAAACTTTCCTGTAGTTTTTTTTCGGTGGGTTCCCATTGTCCTAGTCTATCGTTAACTGGTGACTGTGCTAAAAACTGCGATAATAAAAGGTTAGATGGTGCATGGGCTGTGCTTATGCAACCTACGGGTTATTTGATGAGACAATCTGCTTTAACTAGACGATAAAGTTGATTTTGATAAATAGTACAACGATTCCAAGATTGTAACAGGATCGGTTGTTGTTTTCCTTGAAGTTGACTTAAGGCTTTTTTTCCTTGATCAGGCCATTGTTTAAACCAAACATTCTCGGTTATATATTCAGGCGTGAAGGCGTTTTGATCAATCAGAAAATAATCAACCCCATACTGCTGAATAAACTGTTTAACAGTATCTAAACTGGGGCTATATTGGGCAGAAATTAAATCTAAAACTCTAGGTTTAATTTGTTGATAATATCCCTTTTGATAGGGTAAAGCGTGTTCCCAAGAAGCTAAAACTGAACGTTGAGAAAAAATGGGTAAATTATCCGCTTCTAAGGACAAAGAAGCCGTTAAAGTATCCTTCGGTTGCTGTTGTAAAAATTGGTAAACAGCCGGATCTGTTCCAATGGTATAAGCAGTTCGGGGAAAGGCTTTTCCCCAAACTAAAAACGGATAAAAAATTAATACAAAACTAAAGATAACCGTTGAGGTTAAAGCAATAATTTGTTTAAGGGTGGCTTGAAAAATGCCATCTAAGACAACAATTAAAAAAATCGCTGTTGAAATGGCTAAAATCATGCGGAAACTGTGGCTGGTGTAGCGACTGGGGAGAAATAACTTGAATAATAAAAGATGAGCGATCGCAAATAACCCGATAGATGTTAGGATTAAATACAGCAGGATATTAATTTGAGAACTGATTTTTTCTACCAACGGAAACTGACGTGGAAATTTTAACAAAACAGGTAGGAAAAATCCCAATATAACTAAAGGCGGATTCAGGGAAATTCTAATCCCACTGCGACTATTTTTAAACCAGAAATTTAACCCACTATCGCTATTAAAAAAGGCTGTTCTTCCCTCCTGTAAAAACTCTGGCATCGTTTTCGCTGCTTGGGCTGAAATGGTCGGGCCATATTCAGAAGTGGAGAAAAAATAAGGGATAATGACTAAGGTGGCAACTCCTAAACCGACAGACGAAATGATATAATCCTGACGATTAGTAGAAAAGTGCAGTTTGCCTTTTTCCCACTGAATTAACCGCAGAATTAAAACTCCACAAGCAATTAACATTAATGGGCCGTAAATATTCCCCATAATTGCCATACAAATTCCCACACCCAGAGGAGAGCGACGCAATAGAAAATAGAGAAAAGATAGAAAAGCCGGATAAGAAAAACCGCTACTAACGGCCGTTGTTAATTCACCGTGTAACCAAAGATTTTGATTCAGCAGTAAAGAGCCAATAAAACCAACCGTAGGAATTGGTAAAAGTTCAATGCAAATTCCAAAACAAAAAATAGTGGTTAATAATCCTAAAAATAAAGGTAAAATCTTATTTAAAATCAGAGGATTAATCCCTAAATTTGCCATTAAATGATAGAAACCACTCACACCCGAAGGCGTAATAGATTGATAAAAATCGGCAATTAAATCATTCGGAAATAAATCAGGATCAACAAACCGTTGCATCCAAAATAAATGTTGTCGGGCATCATCCATGATTAAATATTCTCCACTAAAAGCTTTTTGTAAAGGCGGAATGGCAAAACTAATGGAGAAAACTAGACTCAAGGTAAACCAAAAGATCATTCTTGGGCTAAATCGATGATCTTCTGGGGCGGTTAAAAACTTCTGGAAGCGGGATACTAGCATCTAAAAATTGATCCAAAATCAGATATAATTGACCCGAAATCCGAGTCTGATCCTTTCAGATAATACAATAGCTTGAGAAATTCAGCAGATAAACAATATGTATCGAGTGGTGGATGGAGAGTTAACAACGGCAATTCAAACAACCTTAGCGGAAGGAAAAGGACTGTCCTTAGTCATTCCTGCTTTTAATGAAGAAGCCGCAATTGCAACGGTTGTGGCAGGAATGATAGAGTTATTGAAACCGACTGGGGGCAAATTTGAGGTTTTAGTGGTTGATGATTGTTCAACGGATTCAACCGTAGAAAAAGCAACTCAAGCGGGTGCAAAAGTGATTCGTCAGGGAAGAAATCGCGGTTACGGTGCGGCTTTAAAAACAGGAATTCGTAAAGCAAAATATGGATTAATTGCCATTGCCGATGCTGATGGTCAACATGATGCTGAACAATTAGCGAGTTTATTAATCGGTTTAGGAGATGCGGATGTTGCCATAGGAACTCGTTATAATTCTCCAGTTCCATTTTTAAGAAAACCTGGAAAATTAATCTTAAAATGGGTAGCAAATTGGGTGACAGGATGGAAGATTCCTGACTTAAATTCGGGGTTACGGGTGATGAGACGAGAAGCGATTTTGGATTGTATGCACCTTGCGCCCGATGGGTTTTCTTTTAGTACCACTACAACTATTGCGTTAATTAATAATGGTTGGTTAATTCAGTGGGTTCCGATTATTATTAATCCAAGAGTCGGTCGTCCGAGTTCGGTTAAAATTGTTAGAGATGGGTTGAATACAATTTTATTAATTATTAGAATTGTTGTGTTATTTGCACCATTGCGAGTCTTCTTACCTGTCAGTTTATTTTTAATCGTTATGGGTTTAATTAGTTCGATTTCAGGCATAATATTAGAAGACAACCTAGCGGATCGAGATGTGATTATATTATTATCAGGAATCATCATCTTTTTCTATGGAATCTTAGCAGATCAATTATCGGCAATTCGTCGAGAAATGAAACAATAAATCAGGTAAGGACGGGGGTTCTCCCGCCCATAAAAACCCAGAATTAAGAACAGAAGAATAGAATCATGAATCAAAAATTATCGAAAACAGCAATTATTTCTATTGATGTTGAAACGGACTGGGGGGGTAGACTTCCCGCTTCTGTTGAAACAATTCGAGGAGTTAAAGTGGGTTTACCGAAGATTTTTGAGATTCTAAATCAATATCAATGTCCCGCCACTTTATTTATTAATGGAGAAATTGTTCCTGATATTCAAGAAGAACTTAATATTGCAATTCAAAAAGGGTTTGAAATTGCTTCTCATGGTTTTACCCATCGAAAAATGCCTGAATTATCAAAAGATGAAATTATCGAAGAATTATCAAAATCAAAAGCGATTTTAGAAGAGTATACAGGTCAAAAAATTAGAGGGTTTCGTGCGCCCCAAGCTCGAATTCCTCAAGGATTATATCAGTATTTAAAACAAACCAATTATGAATATGATTCCTCGGTATTCGCTGGAAAAATGCCCTCTCGATTTAATAATCAAAATGTTCCGATTGAACCCTATTTACAAGATAATATTTGGGAAATTCCCGTTAATTCTTTACCTTTAATTCCCTTACCGATGGGGTTATTATGGATTGATTTATTTCAATTATCCTTAATTCAACTGTTATCCTCCGTTTCTCCTCTTCCGCCTATTGTTCAAGTTTATATGCACCCTTTTGATTTTATTCCCGCCTATTCCGTCGAAGATTTATCAATTCCCTGGGGGGCAAAATTATGGTACACTCGTCAACAAGGTTCATCCTTAAAAACCCTGAATTGTTTACTGTATTGGTTACAACAATTAGGGTATAATTTTAGGACGGCGGGTGACGTGATTAATTCTTATTCGATGTCATAACCCCCTAATTTTTTATCTTTAAAATCATAATGTCTTCTCATCCCCATCGCATTGCTGTTCTTGGTTTAGGATATGTAGGTTTACCTGTTGCTATTGCCTTTGCTGAAGTTTTCCCCGAAACCGTTGGATTTGATATTAAACTAGAACGAGTTGAAGCTTTAAAACAAGGAATTGATATTACTGGAGAAATAGACAATAAAAGGTTAAAAAATTCATCTTTAAAATTGACAGCATCTCTTCAAGATTTAAAAGACTGTAACTTTTATATTGTAGCAGTTCCCACCCCTGTTGATAAAAATAATCAACCAAACTTAGCACCCTTAATTAAAGCCTCTGAACTGTTAGGAAAAGTCATAAAAACCGGAGATATTATTGTTTATGAATCAACAGTTTATCCGGGGGTTACAGAAGAAATTTGCGGTAAAATATTAGCCGAAATTTCGGGATTAAAACAAAATATTGATTTTAAATTAGGCTATTCTCCAGAACGAATTAATCCTGGGGATAAATCCCATACCTTAGAAAAAATTGTGAAAGTGGTTTCAGGAGAAGATGAACCCACCTTAAATAGCATTGCTGAAGTTTATAGCGCTATTATTCAAGCGGGAGTTTATCGTGCACCTTCAATTAAAGTTGCAGAAGCAGCGAAAGTGATTGAGAATATTCAACGAGACTTAAATATTGCTTTAATGAACGAATTAGCGATTATTTTTGATCACTTAAATATCCGTACCCAAGATGTATTAAGTGCAGCTAAAACCAAGTGGAACTTTTTACCTTTTACTCCTGGATTAGTCGGCGGTCATTGTATTGGTGTTGACCCCTATTATTTAACGGCAAAAGCTGAAGAATTAGGCTATCATCCCCAAGTGATTCTAGCAGGA
>NZ_JBJUDF010000022.1:0-2985 GCF_046067725.1 Planktothrix sp. | reverse complement strand
GGAATATGTGAATGGACGATTTTATCGAGGTATTTTAACTGGGTTTAATGAAGCTTTTATTGTTGATCAAGAAACACGAGATAGGCTCATTGCTGAACATCCATCATCAGCAGAAGTTCTCAAGCCTTTTTTACGCGGACGGGATGTCAAACGTTGGCGTGTAGAATATCAAAACTTATGGATTATTTTTACAAGACGAGAAGTTGATATCAGTCAATATCCAGCTATTTATAATTACTTGCTACCCTATAAACAGCGATTAACACCAGGTATTCCAGGGGGTCGCAAGGTTGGTCGTTATCAGTGGTATGAAATTCAAGATAATATTGCATATTGGCAAGAATTTGAACAACCAAAGATTATTTATCCTGATATTGCTATTCGTTGTGAATTTGCTTTTGATCATAATGCACTTTACCCAGATTGTACTTTATTTTTAATTCCCTCAGCGTCAAAATATTTACTAGGGTTTCTTAATTCTGGAATTATACAATTTTTTATTAATCAAATTTGTCCTGCTGTGCGTGGAGACTTTAGACGGTTTAAATCAATCTATGTATCTCAAATTCCTATCCCCAATGCACAACCCCAAGAAAAATCAGCAATTGAAACCTTAGTTAATTATATTATTTACCTCACCGCTCAACTCAAAGATATCCCTAGTCATGGTCAAAAAATGGTAGAAACAGCAGAAGACAAACTGATGCTGAGTTACTTTGAACAAATAGTAGATGCGCTGGTGATGGAACTATATTTACCGGAAGAATTACACAACCATGATAAATACTTCATGCGCCACCTTTTATCCGAAAATCTTCCCGCAATTGAAACCATCAAAGGTGACAAAATGCAAGCACTTAGACAAATATTTAAACAATTATTTAACTCCGAGCATCCTATTCGTGCTAATATTTACTTCTTGAATAGCTTAGAAGTCGTGCGAATGATCAGAGGTTTAGCATGAGAATTATTAAAATTGAAATTAAAAACTTTCGTGCTTTCTACAATCATCATATTATCGAATTAGCGAGAGTTGGAGAACGCGGCAAGCCAAACCTGCTGATTTATGGTGAAAATGGTAGCGGTAAATCATCTCTGTTATTAGCACTCCAATATCTCCTTGAATCTGGAATTAATAATTTAAAATTTTCCCCATACCAAAATATTTTTACCCACGAGACTGATCCAGGCTATATCAAATTCTGGTTGCGAGATAGATTGAATACACCTGTAATTGTTCATGAGTGGTCGTGTACTACCTGCACGACAAACGACCCAGATATAATTGCTGCATCTCAAGCCAAAGGCATCCTAGATTATAAGCGGTTACTGGAAGTTCATTTTATCCATCGCCAAGAGCCAGAAGTTAATATTTTTGAGCTATTAGTTGATAGCCTATTAGCACACTGTATCAACGATATTCATCCACTGCAAAAAACCTTTGCTGATCATTGGAAAGATTTATTACAGATTGTTCCAAAACAAAAAAATCATAAACGGAAAATTGCTACTTTTGAAGCCGAAAGCCAAATCTTTAATCAAGGATTACGAGCCAAACTAAATGAGCTAGAGCAAAAAATTACAGAATTAATGGATTACTTTGGCTATAAAATCGTCATTTCTTTCCAATTCCAAGGCATTACCTTTGATAATCTTGCTAAATATAGAGAAAATCAACCCGAAGATTGTATAAACAACCGCCAAATTTTATTAAAAGTTAAATTTTTAGATAAAGAAATTTCCAGCCCTCATCACTTTTTGAATGAAGCAAAACTATCTGCTATTGCGATCGCACTTTATTTTAGCTCTCTCCTAGTAGCACCAAAACCTAAGCTAAAAATATTAGCCTTAGATGATGTTTTCATTGGCTTAGATATGTCTAATCGCTTGCCTTTAGTTGATATTATTAAACAACAATTCAATGATTATCAAATCTTTTTGATGACTTATGACCGCGAGTGGTATGAAATTCTTAAACAAAGACTTAATAGTAGTAAGTGGTTTTTTCAGGAACTTTATCGGGGAGAAATTACTGATAATATAGAAATTCCTGTTTGGAAACAAGACATTGACTATTTAGACAAAGCCCAAGAATACCTTACCCCAACTCCACCACAAGCTCCAGACCTCAAAGCATCTGCTGTCTACTTGCGGACTGCTTTTGAAGTAATTCTAAAAAGATTCTGTAATCAACACTATTTAAAAGTAAAATATCAAGAGGATGCTAGAAAAATAACTACAGATGACTTTTGGCAACCTACTTGTCAACACAAAAGAGGGGATGGGACATTATTTGTAAGTTCAACTACAAGACAAAACATTGAGTTATATCGATCATTAATTATGAATCCGCTAAATCATGCACAGATTAGTCAAACTTACGTTAGCGAAATTCAACAAGCTATTGATGCGGTAAGAAGTCTCAAAAATGAGTTAAGCGTATGATTAATTTGCTCTGACCCAAAGCCAATAACTTAGCAACACAAACATAAATCATTGAGTAAGTACCTAAACAAAATTAATTGCATATTCTTGACCTAAATTTTCAAGCACTTTTGAAACCTTAGTTAATTACATAAAGTTGCGTTTAGTCAGAAGTGCGATCGCTACGATATCACTCATATCTGTGTAGGTTGGGTTGAGGAACGAAACCCAAAATTTATCGACGTTGGGTTGAACGACAGTGAAAACCAACCTACAATTCTGTCAGTTTTAGGTCGGAAAAGGAAAGGCCGATCGCATTTTATTCAGAAATGCGCTATTATAGGAAGAAAAGAGGCAATTGGTAAAATAAGCAGATAAAAAGAATTCAATAAGAGGTAAACAACGATGCAAAGTATTAAAGTAAAATATCACATTGGCAATGATGGAATGTTGCACATCCCTTTACCAGAAATTCGAGATACTGAAGTAGAAGCGATTATTGTTTATCAACCCCTGCAAAAAATTGAAAAACCCTCATTAGCATCACTCTATGGAATTTGC
>NZ_JBJUDF010000021.1:0-6295 GCF_046067725.1 Planktothrix sp. | reverse complement strand
ACTTTTAAGGCTTTTTGCAGAACAGTAACCGCTTGGGAGTAGAGTTTTTTATCATTATAAATACTCCCTAATTGATAGTATTCCTGGGCTGTCCCTTGTTCTTTTGCTAATTTACTTTGTAAATCAAACAGGGTGGTTTCTGTGCGACGAGTTTTCAGAATTTGACGAATCAAAAACACAAGTGCACCAGAAAGCAACACCACTAAAATTAATAAGTAGACAATAGGAAGATTATTATCCATGATTGAGACAGTAAAATTTTAATTAAACACAAAGGAGAAGGATCAATTAACTCTGACCCTTCACCTTAGCCGAAAATCGGCAATCTGTCTATTCAGTTTAACAGTCTGTTTTATTGAATTAAAACTACTTCGCTCCACTTTTGGCCAGATCAACCACTTTCCCAAAGGTTTCGGGATCTAAAACAGCCAGTTGTGCTAACATTTTGCGATTGATTAAGATATTGGCTTTTTTCATATTGCCAATTAACTGACTATAGCTGATGCCGTTGATGCGAGCCGCCGCATTAATCCGAGTAATCCATAACCGTCTAAAGTCGCGTTTGCGGTTGCGACGATCTCGATAGGCATTTTTCAACGCCTGCATCACTCTTTGATTCGCGGTGCGGAAGTTCGTGGACTGACAACCCCGGAATCCTTTGGCAAGTTTCAGTATTTTTTTGCGGCGTTTGCGAGCAACATTACCGCGTTTAACTCGGGTCATTTTACGTTTCCTTTAATTAAATTTTGCTTAGAGGCTTACAAATAAGGCAGCATCAAACGCACGTTGTCTTCTTGAGTCTCACTCACTAGAGCCATATTAGACAAATGGCGTTTGCGGGCAGAGCTTTTATGTTGTAATAAATGGCTTTTGTAAGCCCGACGACGTGCAATTTTTCCACTGCCTGTGACTCTAAAACGTCTGGCTGCGGATTTACGAGTTTTGAGTTTGGGCATGGATTCGCCTAAATTCGACACAGCCTACAATTATATCATGGGAGTTGAAATTCTCACAAGGGGAGGGAATAGGGAACAGGGAATGGGGAATTACGAATTACGAATTACGAATGGGAAATAGGCAATAGGCAATAGGGAAAAAATTATTTCTTCCCTTCTCCTCTTCTTCCCCTGCCTCCCCTGCTCCCCCTGCCTCCCCTGCTCCCCCTGCCTCTTCTTCCCCTGCCTCTCCTGCTTCCCCTGCTTCCCCTACTTGCGATGTTCGACTTCCACAACAGTATGAACATTACCGCGTGGGTTAAAATCGCCTTTAATTCGGACTTCGAGGGGGTCAGCGGCGGCTACAAAGTCATCTAAAATTTGATTAATTGATTCTTCGTGGGAAATATAGCGATCGCGATAACTATTGATATACAGTTTAATGGATTTTAATTCCACCACCCGTTCATTAGGAACGTAGGTTAAATAAATGGTGGCAAAATCAGGATAGCCGGAAAAGGGACATTTACAAGTAAATTCCGGTAAAGTAATCTGCACTTCATAGCGACGTCCGATTCTGGGATTAGGGAAGGTAATCAGTTGTCCTTCTAGGATTTCCCGTTCACCATACTTTAATTCTTCTGAGCTTGTGGTGAGGGATTCTGGGGTTTCAGTGTAGGAGTGAGTCATGATTGAGGATTGATAAGAACTATTTAAAGTTTAATGAATCTCACGGAAGTTTTTCTGAAATTTCTTAAAGAAATTGGTTCAAATCGTTCTCATGACAGGTATCCTGAGACATAACACGCTAACCTGACCCGGGTTAATTTGACTGGTTTTTCAACCGATGTTCACCTTTTATCCTAAGTCCTATGCAAAATGCTGACACATCCAACCCTAATCCGTCAGTGGCATCGAGTACCTACTCTCCATCGATTCCGATTTCTATCTATCGAGAAGTGACGGCTGAGTTACAAACGGTTCAATCTGAACTAGACACCCTCAAAACCCAGAATCAACAGCTAACGCAACAAAACCAACAACTTCGCCAAGAACTAGAAAATGTGGTTCAAGCTGCCATTCAGTTACATCAAGTGATTAATAAAGCTCAAACTGTGGGTCAGGGGAAAAAATCTACATTTTCGTCTCCCGCAACTAATCCTTTTAGTGTTGAAATTCCTGCACCTCTGATGGGGTCTGTCACTTCTGGTGCTTCTCCGTTTTTAGACATTCCTCCTTCGGTTGCACCCGAACCCCCAGTCCAAACCACTGAACCGAATTTTCGCTTTGTCCAACCGCCTCAACAACCCTTAACACCGGAAGTAGCAGAACCGTTTTTTACAGAACAACCGGAGCCTCGGTTACGTCCGTTGTCTAAATCTCAGCGTTCTGAACTGAGTGGATTTTGGCTGATTGTCTCCATTGTTGTGATTGTTGTGGTTGCCTTTGGTGCTGGATATTGGATTGTTCGTCCTTTGCTGAACCAACAACGTTAAATTTGTGTCTGTTACAAACAATGGCGGAAGGAAAACCCTCCGCCAATATTGAGCTTGAAGTTATGAATCTTGATGTAGCTTTTTCAAGAGTGAGTCACGCAGTGAAGTGACTGTAACGAAGGTTTCAGAAAGGAAATGTTACTTCTAGGTTAAGTTTAAGGGTTCCTCTATTGAATGGCGAGAAAGACTTAGAACTAACAAAACAAGGAAGAACAAAACCTTTCTTGACTGAATTGCAATGACCGATTGACCGATGAACGGGTTTTAACCGCGAGTTCCAGTCTCAACTAAAGTCGCTAAAGATTCTTCACTAATTGAATCTGGAATTTCAGTTTCTTCGGGTTCATAACCGCGTTTAAATTCTCGGAATCTTACCTGTTTGGCTTGAAGCGCGGTTTCGAGAAATTTAATGGCTCGCTGAGGGTTACCTTTTCCACAAAAGAACAAGTCGGCAGCGAAATATCCCAGTTCTGGCCAAGTGTGTATCGCAATATGAGATTCAGCCAATGTGGCTGTTGCAGTTACTCCGTGAGGACTAAACTGGTGTACACATAAGTCGATGAGGGTCGCCCCTCCTGCAGAAATTGCGTCAAGCATCGCGCGACGGATGCGTTCGGGATCGTTCAGAAGTTCTGCGGGACACTGCCAAGCGTCAACGACCAGATGAGTTCCCAATTGTTTCATTCTACCCGGTTTCACCTCCACCCTATAGTGTCTCAAACTTTACTATCATATCACATATTTTTAGAAATTGTACAAAAACTTCATCTTTAAGAATAAGTGGCTCCGTTGGGGAGAATGGCTCCTTCGAGAGCAGTGTCATTCAGGTTCACAACACTCAAACTTGCACCGATGAGGTTTGTGTCACAGAGGTTGGCTCCGGTTAAATTCGCTCCTTTGAGGGAAGTCAAGAGGAGTCCGGCTCCGGTTAAATTGGCATGGCTGAGGTTGGCTCCCCGCAAGTCAGCTTCTAACAGGGTTGCTCCTTCTAAATTGGCTCCAGTTAAATTAGCACCCCGGAGGTTAGCTTGAGTTAAATCTGCGTGTCTTAAATCGGCATTTTGTAAGTTCAAGCCGTTTAAATTGGCATTTTTCAAGTTAGCATCTTGCAGATTGGCTCGGTTTAAGTTGGCTCCGTTTAAGTTCGCGCCACTTAAATCAGCGCCTTGTAAGTTAACATGGGTCAAGTTGGCAACACAAAGATTGGTTTCTCGCAAACTGGCTTCACTGAGATCGGCATGATGCAGGTTGGCTCCACTGAGGTTGCCTCGGTTCAAATGCGATCGCACTAACTTAACATAACTTAAATTAGCGCCACTGAGATCAACTTCGCTTAAAATCGTTCGGGTTAGGTTCGCACCGCTTAAATCAGCACCGCTTAAAATCGCGCGGCTGAGGGTTGCACCCACTAAAATTGCATCGGTCAGTTGACAACCATTGAGCAGACAAGCGGAGATTAAACTCGCCGAAGTCAGGTTGGCTCCGGTTAAATCGGTTTGGGATAAAATTGCACCACTGAAACTCACCCCACTCAGGTCAGCATGGCGTAAAATCGTATCGCTGAGACTGGCTCCACTGAGATTGGCTTCGACTAATACGGCCATAGAGAGGTTAACATGACTGAAATCAGCCCCATTCAAGTTAGCGCCAATTAAGCGAGCGCGAGATAAATTGGTTCCTTGTAAAGCCGCATTACTCAAATTAATGCGATTGAGATTTGTATCTTTTAGGCTGGCATCGATTAGATAGCTGCCACTAAAATTTCGTTCTCCTGTAGCATATCGCGTTAATAGCTTACGGACATCAATACTTTCACTAGCCTTCATAAAAAATGAACGATTTAGTTTAATGTGTTAATAGTCAAAATTCACCATGAATCGCTTTTAACGAAGTTCATGGCCATGACGAAAAATAGAGCGATGAGCAATTGAAACCTTGGGTCTTTCCCAAAGGGGTTAGTCAGTGATTCTGAATAACTCAGCCTCAATTGTTTTCAGTGTAAATTCCTAAAGGAGATTTAACTGTATCGGGCTTTGCTACTGGGCTGTATCTCGGTGAACGGCTGATATCAAGTGAATTCAGCTTAACTGGTATCACCTGCAATGCGAGTGTATTGGGCGATGATTCGCCAAAGGATTGCTGAATAAAATGTCTGAAAATCACAGTGCGGATGAAGGGGAACATCCCGCAGAATAGAAAAAATAATACAAGAGCGACAATGCTGAGAAGTCTTTGAGAAGGGTTGACAATAACGACTTAAGGATAACCCACAACTAAAGTCTAATCGAGATTTCAAATGAATATAACGGGCTAGTTGTCTACCCCGAATGAGACTCCTCCATCGCTGTTGATTTGGGATATTCATAAAAGAAGTTTATATCCTCAACCCTTGACAACCCATTGTTCCTGATTGTGATCAATTCGGTACAGTGACCGCCCCGACCCTTCTAGGGGGTTGCTACGGGCTGTTGTGAGGGATGAACTTATCTTTTCACCTCGATCCGTTAAAATTGCTCCTTAGTTAAACATAATAGCTGAAGGTTCAACTGGGCAAGGTGGGTTTTTCCTTTGAACTTTGATTAAAGTTAGGTCATACAGCACTGATTTTTAAATCAGAAACCCGAAAAACCTCAATATCTAAGATTAAGTGCGATGTCATGTAGGAGATGCTATGGAAGTTCGAGGTGTCTGGCTAACCAATACCGATAGTCGCGTTTTGTATTCTCGACAGACCATTGCAGAAGCAATGGGATTTCTGGCGGAAACGGGTTTTAACGTGGTGTTTCCGGTGGTTTGGAATAAAGGTGTGACCTTGTATCGTAGTCAGGTTATGGCTCAAACCTTTGGGGTGGAAATTGATTTTTATGTTAAGGGACGTGACCCCCTACAAGAAGTGATTGAGGAAGCTCATCGCGTGGGGTTGAAAGTGATTCCTTGGTTTGAATTTGGATTTGCGAGTTCTTATCAACAAAATGGCGGTAGAATTCTAGGTCAAAAACCGGGATGGTCAGGGATTAATTCGACTGGAGGTTTAGTTGTTAAAAATGGTTTTGAATGGATGAATGCTTTTGACCCAGAAGTGCAGGATTTTGTCCTCAGTTTGGTTTTAGAAGTGGTTAGAAAATACGATATTGATGGTATTCAAGGAGATGACCGGATGCCTGCTATGCCGTCAGAAGGCGGTTATGATGCGAAAACAGTGGCTCGTTATCGAGAAGAATTTGGGCGTCAACCTCCGAGCTATCATAAAGATCCCCAATGGGTACAATGGCGAGCTAATATTCTGACTCAATTTTTAGTTCGTTTACGTCGAGAAGTTAAAGCGATTAAGCCAAAATTGTTAGTTTCAATGGCTCCTAGTATTTATAAATGGGGTTTAGATGAATATTTACAAGATTATATTGCTTGGATTGATCAAGATTTAGTCGATTTAATTCATCCTCAGTTATATCGTCGTAATTTTTGGAGTTATAAAGGGTTAGTTGATCAGTTAGTTGATGTTCAGTTTAGAGATTGGCAATTACCTAAACTATCTCCAGGTATTTTAGCAAAAATTGGTTCCTATTGTATTAGTACGGATGATTTATTAAAGGCGATTGATTACAATCGTTTTAAAGGGATTAAAGGAGAAGTGTTTTTCTTTTATGAAGCTTTGAGACTAGATAATAATGCTTTAGCAAATGCTTTGAAAAAAGGCCCCTATGCAACTCCTGCGAGATTAATGTAAAGTACCCAACTCAGGTAATAATAGGGTTGGGAGACCCAACCCCTACGGGTTTTGATCATAAATTAGGTACTCGGTAACTGTCAATGCTGGTTTCAGGTTATGCCAAATATTTTAGAGATAGAAAATATTAAATTATC
>NZ_JBJUDF010000020.1:0-7987 GCF_046067725.1 Planktothrix sp. | reverse complement strand
CCTTCATCGGCGTATTTTCTTAATGTATTGGGATGCAGACCCAGAAATTCGACCGCTTTTCTGAGTGGTATGTATGCCATGTTTCAAACTATAGCATACGTTAGTGTCTGTTAACAAAACTTACACTGTTGAATAACCTCCAACCCAATATTCCCTGAAAGAGTCGCTGTTAATCGACAGATTCATCGTTCATTCGGGTTGGTGTGATTAATTTGCAATCCTTAAGATATAATAAAGCAAGTTTGAATGCCCTAATTGTTGTATTCAACCCAAAAATTAGGGTATTGATCCCACTCAAAAGTATCGCACAAGGATACATCATCAGGGTAAGTGCTGAATTTATGATCAGTGCCATGAAAATAGAGATACCCGATATGGGGGATGAACTTTCAGACTCCTTGGTTAACTTGAGTTAGCAAAAATAGATCCCTGACGATTACCTTAAACCCATCGTCAATGGCGATTTAAGACGTAGCCAAGCTAAAAACGTCAATGATTTTAGGTTCTCTCCAAAAGTAGGGTAAGCCATACCCGAACTCTAAGTCCAATATTCTCAATATCTTGGGGAGATCAAACCCTCTAGGTAGCTCTTGCTGACCTTTATTCGTCATGTTTTTGCATCCTTAAACGCTGTTGAAACACTCCAGAATAAAGGCGTGCTTTTCAGGGATTTTAATCAACCCAAAACCACTTTACGGAAGTAAAGGGGAATATCAGACGATTTGCATCAGCAAACAACTGTAAAACAAAAAAAGGGGGTGACGTCCATGTTCAAGCAACATCAAAACAAACTCAAAAAAGTGCAATTAGCTGAAGGAGTATTTGTCTATACTCCCCTGGCTGACGTTTGTATTCCGGCTTTACGGTCTGGGTATGCGGGATATCCTGTTAACCCTCGATGGAATGCGATTAAATTTCATGCTTGGAAAATCGGACACCAGTGGCGCGAGGCGCTAGAACGTGGCGAAATGATCATCCGCTCAACGGACTCGATGTTAGTCCCAATTCAAAAAACTGAGGAAAGTACAGATTCACCTTTACCTCGATCGTGGGGCGTTAACCCAATCTTAAGATTATCCAACCCTTCGACTCAAAAGGATATTCTAGCTTTAACTTGAGTTAGAATTCTAGGCAGACTCAGGAGTCAAGAATCAGATATTTACTTACCTATTTTCTGCTCCTGAGCTTGTACCTAACCCTTGATTAAAACACCGACCAACCATGAAGAAATTCATTAAACCATTACTCGCTGCTTGTTTAGTAACTTTACTATCATTAACAAGCTTTTCTAGCAATGCTTGGGCTTATAATCAAAACCAACTTGATATTCTCAAAAGCGGTGTTGAAAATTGGAATAATTGGGTAATCTCACGCACCAGTAAAGACAAAATTGATTTAACGGGAGCCAACTTGAGTGGTTTAGATCTCACCAAGGCTTATTTCCGTTCCTCTGACCTGAGTGGAGCGAATCTAACAGGTACTGACCTACATGATGCTTATCTGATTAACGTTAAGTTGAACAATGCCAATTTGGTTGGATCGAATTTAACTGATACAATCCTAATTGATGCAGACTTTACGGGAGCCAATCTAACCCAAGCCAACTTAAGTGGATTCCATGAAACCAATAATTTAATCAATTTTGAAGATGCTAACTTAAGTGATGCTAATTTGAATAGCAATTCTTTAGTTGGATGTAATATAGATGCAGACAGCTACAAATGTGATGCTGATGACCTTGGAAGTAGTTTTGTCGTCAATTTCTATCACGCCACTTATAACGAAAATACTCAATTTCCTCCTAATGTCAATCCTGAACTTGTTGTTAATCAAGATTCAGAATAAGCGATTGAGTTTTACGGTATTGTGATCACAAATCAATATCCGGTACAGACCCCTGAATTAGCAAAAATTTCAGGGGTCTTAATTCTCTCAAATTCTGATTGAGTCAGTCTAAATCTGATGTACAAATTCCCCAAATCGTAGGGGCGAGGTTTTCTCGCCCTGACACGGCGATGTTTCCCCATTTTTTGAGATTAATCCTCCTGAAATTAGGATTGTACAATCCCTTTAGACTTGCTATATAATCAGATTGGCAATTTTTGATACTATTTTCTGCGTCCTCATTCCTCCATTCTTATGATTTATCCAGACTCAATTCCTTTAACTATTCCAGAGGCTCAAACCCTTTTAAAAGGGTTTATTTGTAACGAAGTGATCCCCGAAATTACCCAGGAAGAAAAAGTTAAAATTCAACAAGCCTTATTATTACTCACCCGTGAATCTGAATATCAAATGATTGGGATTTGTGCCGATTCAATGGCACAAGCGTTAACAACATTAACCCATTATTTAAAAGCCTTTCAATATTCTATTAATGTTGAAGAAAATGCTTTAGATGCGATGGAAGGGGCTGTTTATTTAAAGTTTAATGGTCGAACTAAAGGTTTTTATGTTAGCCCTTATTATGATCAATATCGAGGAGTTTTAATTTCATTTCAATCAACAGAAGAAAACGGAGTTAATGGGGTATATGGTCATTTTCCGTTAGATTTATTTAACTTAATTGCTTGAAAAAATATAAAAACTGGGTTTCTAATCCTTAATTTTGATTGTTAAAAATTCATCAAAGTTAGAAACCCAATCTTTAAGATCGAACCCTTAAACAACAACAATCGAACCCTTAAACAACAACACTAGAACTCGGTTGAGGTTGGGGGGGTGGAGTTGGTTCCTCTTGAGAAAGAACACCACCATAACTATCCATCACTTCATTGTAAAGTTGGATATATTCTCTAGCGGAATTTTCCCAACTAAAGTTTTGACTCATCGCTCGACGTTGCAATTCACGCCATTGATCTTTAAACCGGAAGGCTTCAGAAGCTCGAACCATTGAGGTATAAAAATCTAAAGGTTCATAGCGATCAAAACAGTATCCTGTACCCTGATAATTAATCGGATCATTATAGGAAACCGTATCAACTAATCCCCCAGTACGGCGAACAATAGGAATACAACCATAACGCATAGCCAACATTTGACTAATGCCACAAGGTTCAAAACGACTCGGCATAATAAACGCATCACAACCCGCATAAATCCGCCGAGATAAGGCATCATTAAACAATAATTGTGTCGTCATCCGACCCGGATACCGAGATGCCATGTGCCATAATTGGGTTTCAAAATAGCGATCGCCTGTTCCTAAAACAATCAATTGACAATCGGTATAAGTTAAGAATTGATCCATAATTTGAATCACCAGATCAATTCCTTTTTGTTCTACCAACCGCGTCACCATCCCCATTAAAAACGTATTAGAATTCACTTCTAATCCCACTTCTTCTTGAATGGCAACTTTATTAACCCGACGATTTTCCAGACTATCCGCCGTAAAGCGTTCAGGAATATAAGGGTCAGTGGCAGGATTATAAGAATTCGTATCAATTCCATTTAAAATCCCGGTCATTTTTCCACTGACATAAGAGAGTAACCCTTCTAAATTTTCCCCATAAGCTGCGGTTTGAATTTGTTGAGCGTAAGTCGGTGACACCGTTGTAACTCGATCAGCAAATTGTACCGCCGCCGCCATTGTATTGTGACCCTGCATATACCAAGGACACCAAGTAATGCGTTCCAAATACCAACGCCAAGGCCCTTGATACGCTAAATTATGAATAGTGAAGATTGTAGCAATATCGGGTGTCTCGTGCATCCAGACCGGAATCATTCCCGTATGCCAGTCATGGCAGTGAATAATATGGGGTTTCCAATAATTCCACGCAAATTCAGCCGCGCCACTAGAAAATAAGGTGAACCGCCAATCTTCATCCTCTCCGTAGTATACACGACGAGGCATGAAGGATGGATGTCCAAACAAATATAGTGGCACATCAGTTTTCGGAAATACCGTTTCAAATACCGCGAAACGCTGGTACATCGTATTTCCCCACCAGATGGGATCTTTCGGGATTTTGATCTTATCAGGGAGGAAGCCATAATAGGGCATAAAGATGCGAACATCGTGTCCCATTGCTCGCAACACCTGCGGCAATGCACCGACCACATCTCCCATCCCGCCAACTTTCGCTAAAGGTGCCGCTTCTGCGGCGACAAATAGAATTCGCATTTTAATTTTGCGTTCCCTTAGTTGCTCCGTAACGTTATCATACCTGTCTCGGTGTCCGATTCAACGCTTTCTTGAAGTTCCCTAAATTCACTTGTCCGATCATCTTGCTGTAGATGTTGATTGAAGCAGAATATTGTATGGTGGAATTAGGAATAGGAATACACCTCACCGAAATCGAGTCAATTCATGTTGTAGCTCAATACTCGGTTGTTAATGCCTTTTCGCAGGAGATTCAAAAAATGGTTGATCAACTGCTCAGTTCTTTTGCTTCCTGGGGTCAAGTTTACAAGGCATTCACCAGACTTTATCCGTTGGTTAACACTTTAGCCTTGAGTGTACTCTTAAATTTAGGGGAAATGCCGTTAACACAGGCTGTTTTCATTTCACAAAATCCTAACAATTCTTCTTTAAAAACAGATAATGTCCAACCTCATTTTTTAGAAGAGGGTATTTACCTGTTTGGTCAGTCTCCCCAACCCGAACAAATTGGACAAGCTTATCTGGTGTTTGAAGTTAAGCAAGGTCGGGTGACGGGAGCATTTTATATGCCTAACTCATCCTTTGACTGTTTTACAGGAGTTCCCCAAGGAAATCAACTTAATTTAAGCATTATTGAAGCTTATAGTCAAGAAGCTTATTCCTATCAAATTGGTTTTAGAAATTCCACTGTTGTCGCGGCGGCTGGAGGTCAAGGAACGGATAAAAACAATCTAATTTTAGAGGGGTTTCATCGCCTTTCAACGGTTAGTGAAAATGATACCCGAATCCTGAATCAATGTAAAGTTGATTTGCAGTAATTAACGATTAACGGTTAACCTTGACTGTAAACCGTTAACCGTTAAAAAAATTCATAGCAATTATTGTTTTTTGAGTAAATCAACTGCTTCTTGTAATAACCGGAGGGCGAGTTCTATTTTACTCAAGATTTCAGCTTGGCTAACGGGTTTAGGGGCGGGTTGGGGGGTTGGTTGCGGTGTTGGTTGCGGTGTTGTTACGCCACCTAATTCATTGACATAGCGCAATAAATCTTGATCTCGTCTTAACCATCCATTTAAGAACATTTGTTGACTGGGGTTCGCTTTGACTCGTTGATACCGATAATCAATTCGACATTGACAATAGCGTTGGGCGGTTTGTAAATTATTCGCTTTTTCTAACGCTGCTTTTGATTTCGAGCCAAAATTTCCATCAACGGTTAACCCGCCAATGGCTTCTTGTAAAAATTCTAAACTCCCTTTAACACTAAAATTAACGGCTGTATCAAAATGCGCTACGGCTAAGGGTAACACCATTGAATCTGCTAAACAGGGTTTCCAATATTGTAAATAATATAATTCTTCGACTTCGGGTTGTGTAATTTGGAGAACGGATTTAGACGTTAAATTCTTATTGCGTAAATAATTATCGTAACTTCCTTGACTAATTCCATAATTAACAGTTCCTGCTAAATCTCTAGGGTCGCCTACACCAGCTTCCCATTTTAAGGTAAATTTTAAGGCAGTTTTAAAAGCTTCAGGATATTCTGGCATGGTTTGAGTTGGGGGTAAAGGTTAGATATTGATCAAAAAATATCAATGCTGATCAATATCTAACCTATTTGTCAACTAACTACGCTGAATTTCAGCAAAAATTTCGTTTAATATCTCTTGAGCGCCTTGGTCTTTGAGTTGATGAGCAAGTTGAATTCCTAATGCTTCCGCATCTGTTGCATTTCCGGTAACGCTATCTTTAATTAAGCGTTTTCCATCCAGACTTGCTACCATTCCCGTTAAGGTCAGTTGGTCGCCATTAATAACAGTATTTACGCCAATGGGAACTTGACAACCGCCTTCCAACTCGCGTAAAAATGCCCGTTCAGCATAACATCTTTGGGCGGTAGGAGTGTGTTCTAGGACTTTAATAATCTCCAGAATATCCTCATCTCCTTCTCGACATTCTATTCCTAATGCGCCTTGTCCGACGGCATGGAGAGAAATTTCTGGGGCGATGACTTGATGAATGCGATCGCTCATTCCCAAACGAGTTAACCCAGCAACCGCTAGAATAATAGCATCATACTCTCCATCGTCTAATTTTTGCAGACGAGTGTTCAGGTTGCCGCGTATATCTTTAAATTCTAAATGGGGATAATGGTGTCTGAGTTGGGCGAGACGTCGCAGAGAAGAAGTACCAATAATAGCACCCGCCGGAAGGGTTTCCAGTTGTTTATCTTTGTGGTTTTCATGAACCACTAAGGCATCTGCGGGATCTTCCCGTTCCGTCACACAGCCTAACATTAATCCTTCGGGAAGTCGAGTCGGTAAGTCTTTGAGGGAGTGCACCGCAATATCGCTATCCCCGTTAAGCATTCCTACTTCTAATTCTTTGGTAAACAGTCCCTTATCGCCAATTTTAGCCAGGGCGACATCAAGGATTTTATCCCCTTGGGTGGACATGGTTTGCACTTCAAAGGTGATTTCAGGGAAGTGTTTCTGAAGTTCTCCTTGTACCCAATAGGTTTGTACTAGGGCGAGTTGGCTTTTGCGCGAAGCAATGCGGACGGTACGAGTCGGGGCAGATACAGACATACTAAAGCAATAATACAAGCAAATAAAGTCACTTGATCTAGCCTACCGCAGAGAGGGACGTCAATGTTGTTAAGGTGTGTGACGGGGGAAGGTGTCAGGAATTTGGAGAGATTTCAGTGAATAGTCGATTTTTGACTATTAATAAATAAACTTTACCCTTCTGGTAGAGAAAACAGGAGGGAGAATGAAAAAATCTCTCTTTTCAGAAGATTACAAATGCTTTCTCAAGCTGCTGCGTGAGGTACGGGAACGTGCAGGAGTTACTCAAGAACAAATTGCAGAACGTCTTGAAACAACCCAGTCCATTATCAGCAAATGTGAGCGAGGCGAAAGAAGACTTGACATTATTGAGTTAAAAGCTTGGTGTCAGGCACTTGGTATTCCCCTTCCTGTTTTTATTGCCGAGTTTGAAAAAACTCTTAACAGAGGGGATAACTAACTGTGCAGAAAATAAAGAAAATAATAGATCAACTCATTGCCTCTGATCGTTTCAGTATGGACTCACTTTATGAAAAAGTTTGGCCAATATTTTCGAGTGATACCTTGCTCGCTGATAGCATCAGTAGTTTGAATAGTCATTTTAGCAAAACGCATTACAAAAAACTTGCTTGTGGAATTCTTCGTCATGCGTTTTTAATTGAACTGGTAAAACTTCCTAAGATTGAGACAACTAAGTTTCGGACTCGTTGGTATTCCCAACTGCAAGGTGATCCCAGAGAATGCTCCTTCTCAGATTGTCTAAAAATTGCTCATGATCTTATTTTCACTCTTACAAAGAGTTGGCTCAATAATCCTAAAAATCTTGAAGCTTTAAATCTATTTCTTGATTATAGTATTCTTCCTTATGAACTACCAATTGATTATATAGATAGGCCTATACCTACTGATACCACGATTAAGATTCATCGCAGAGGCAATATTACCTGGATTGTTAATGAAACTGTTATTAGAACTCTTAAACTTCGGCAGTATCTTGTCAATCCTCAAACCAGCCCTGATGCTGAATTTTTCAAGAAAGTAATCAATGATAAAATCAAGGTCAAAACCTACCTAACTGATCGAGTCTTAACGGGAGATAACAAAACAAATCGAGAAAAACGCTGGGAAGTTCACCCCCGCTCAGTTCATTTTGCTCTCCGACGAGTTTGTATAGGAATTGAATATAAGCTAATTACACAAATTTGTGCATTTCAAGGCTTCCCAGAAAGCTCTCGAAACATCCTGCAACAACAAGGAATTCTTCCAGAAGAGATGGAAATATATCGATGCCCCATAACACTAGATCCGCTTG
>NZ_JBJUDF010000019.1:0-19681 GCF_046067725.1 Planktothrix sp. | reverse complement strand
GTTTTTCAAAGGTTGATTTTTAGAGGATTTAAAATTTCTGAAACTTCCTACATTTCAGTTAAAATTTCTCTTTTGTACCGGGTGAGTTTCATCAAAATTAAAATTATAAACGTCGAGAATATCCCATCGCATCTTTCACCCGATTTAAGGTTTCATTCGCGACCGTTTCGGCTTTTTCTCGACCGTTTCTTAAGACAGATTCAAGATAGCCTTGATCATCCATAACAGCTTTATATTTTTCTTGAATGGGTTTGAGACTTTCAATGACGGTTTCTGTCAATAAAGGTTTAAATTGACCCCATCCCATATCTTGACATTCGGCGGTGACTTCTGCTTTAGTTTGATTCGATAAAATGCCATAAAGCATTAATAAATTATGACATTCTGGACGCTCTGGATCATCAAAGGTTAAACCGCGAACAGAATCGGTTTTACAACGTTTAATTTTTTTAGTAATCGTATCAGGATCATCGAGTAAATTAATTCGACTTAATTCTGAGGGATCGGATTTTGACATTTTGCGAGTTCCATCGGTGAGACTCATCACCCGTGCGCCTTCAGGACGGATTAAGGGTTCAGGTAATTTCAGAATAGTTTTTTCCTGACCGAATAAATGATTAAAGCGGACAGCTAGATCACGGGTTAATTCCAGATGTTGTTTTTGATCTTCTCCAACGGGTACTTTATCCGCATCATAAAGCAAGATATCCGCCGCCATTAATACGGGATAATCGAGTAAGCCTGTACTGACATTTTCACCTTGTTTAATGGCTTTTTCTTTAAACTGAATCATATCTTGTAGCCAATTAATCGGGGTAATACAATTCAGCAGCCAGGTGAGTTCACTATGGGCGGAAATATGGGACTGAACGAAAATGGTCGAATCATCTAAATTAATTCCACAGGCTAAATACAAAGCGGCGATGGTGTAGGTATCGACGGCTAAGGTGGCGGGATTATGGGGAACGGTAATGGCGTGTAAATCGACGACACAAAAGAAGTTATCATATTGAGCTTGATTATCGACCCAATTGCGAATGGCGCCGAGGTAGTTTCCCAGATGCAGGTTTCCGGTTGGTTGTACTCCTGATAGAACTCGCTGTTTACCCATGAGATTAATGTTAACTGAACTTAATACTCTATCTTGGCACGAATGGGAGTCGGTCGTCAGAAAATGAGGGAAATTTAATCTGGAGTTTGGAGATTCTTAGGATTTAACTCGATAATGGAAAAAGGCTCTAAATCTGAAAGGAGAAAATCAGGATGACTATTCCGAGTAACAATTGGGTTGAGCAACTGCAAACCTGTCTGGAGTTAACGAAAGGGGTAGAAACCCATACAGAAGCGAATCAACGTTTTGATGAATTTTTGACGGGAATCAAAGCGGAATCTCCCCAAATGGCAGAATTATTAAACTTAATTTGGCAAGATTTAATCGCCGCTCGCCGTTCGGCTTCTTTTTGGGAACAAATGTCAGATGTTGAAAAAGAAATGGCAAGTAATATGATGGAAACCATGACTCAATTACGACAAAACCAGTTAAGATTAATTCAAGAAATGTAAAAAATTACAGTGTTCTGTAGGGCTGGGGTTGCCCCAGCCATAGAGTGTTAAAAGTGAATCAACGGTTTACTTGTTAAGTACAGACACGCCTGGATGAGTTGATGCCAGAGGCTATTAATATGCCTCTAAACTGATACTTGATCACTGATGATGGGCAGGAGAACCCTGCCCCTACAACTGATAACGAATCAATGGTTAAACAATTTAAGCGTAGAATATTTTTAGTTTTAGAAGCAAAAGAACATAAACAAACGTTAAGCCGAGTTTGTGAATATTTTTTAATTTTTCTAATTCTATCAAATACTGTAGCCGTTTGTATAGAATCTATTGAACAAATATTTGAAACTTATGAAGTTTGGTTCATTATTTTTAACCGATTTTCCGTCGGGGTTTTTACGTTAGAATATATATTAAGGGTCTGGTCATGTACAACCCTAGAAAAATATCGCCATCCGATTTGGGGAAGACTTCGATATATGTTAACTCCCCTAGCGATTATCGATTTAATTGCCTTCTTACCTTTTTATCTTCCCTTTACAAATGCTGACCTAAGAAGTATCAAATTATTTGGATTAACTCGCTTTTTACAGCTTCTAAAATTAGGTCGTTATTCTCGTGGAATTAAAATTTTAGGTCAAGTGATTCGCCTGCGTCAAGAAGAACTGATTTTAACTTTAAATATTGTCATTTTTTTATTAATTTCCTCAGCTACCTTAATTTATTTTGTAGAACATGAAGCTCAACCGGATCAGTTTCCCAATATTCCGGCGGCGATGTGGTGGGGAATTATTACTTTAACAACAGTCGGTTATGGAGATGTTTATCCGATTACTCCTTTAGGAAAAATATTAGGGGGAATTTTAGCTTTATTAGGGATTGGACTTTTTGCCTTACCTGCGGGGTTAATTGCCTCCGGTTTTACTGAAGTGATCACATCGAATAAAAAGTTTCCTCAAACTCCTGATCCTAGAGTTTGTCCCCACTGTGGAAAACCTCTGGATCAACTGCCTAATAATCAAACCCATGTCAGGAATTAATCTACATTGCAGTTCTGCTTTAAAATATTTAAGATCATCACAGATCAATCAAAAGGAATCTAAATCATGGGTCTGGAACGAAAACTATTTAGAGGAATGTTTGAACCGACAGAAGTGGTTGAACTCCGTCAACTTTGTTTTACTCCTAGTCGGATTTTTGAACCGGGACATTATATCGCTGGGGATTTACCGGATATTGCGTTTGATTTGGGATTAGTTGATAAATTACCTCCCGTTCGTGGCAAAAGTGCCGAAATTAGTCAACCTTATTCTTCCGATATTCAAGATGATTAATGATGCTTACGCTTGGATAGAAAAAGCAATTCAGACCATTCATAAAGTCGATTGGTATCGTTCTGTTCAAACCGTTGAAAGTCAAGCGGGTGCTACCCTAGTAATAGATGGGAAATCCTTAATTAATTTTGCCAGTAACGATTATTTAGGATTAGCTGGAGATCAACGGTTAATTGATGCAGCAATCGCGGCGACTCAAGCATTTGGAACTGGAGTAACCGGATCTCGATTGTTAACCGGACATCGCCAACTTCATCGAGATTTAGAATTAGCGCTCGCTAATTTTAAACAAACAGAGGATGCCATTGTTTTCAGTTCCGGTTATTTAGCAAATATTGGAACGATTAGTGCCTTAGTGGGACAACGGGATTTAATTCTGTCCGATGAATATAACCACTCAAGTCTCAAAAATGGAGCCAAAATGAGTGGCGCAACAGTCTTAGAATATCAACATAATCATCCTGAACACTTAAGATCTCTCCTCGAAGAACATCGTCTTCCTTATCGAAAAGCATTGATTATTACGGATGGTGTTTTTAGTATGGATGGAGATTTATGTCCCTTACTTGATTTACTCGACATCAGTGAAGAATTTTCCTGTATGTTATTAGTAGATGAAGCTCATGGAACCGGAGTTTTTGGAAAAACAGGAGCCGGATGTGTAGAGTATTTTAATTGCACCGGAGAAACCTTAATCCAAATGGGAACCTTGAGTAAAGCATTAGGAAGTTTAGGAGGTTATGTAGCAGGTTCGGCGGAATTGATTGATTTTTTAAGAAATCGTGCCCCCAGTTGGATTTATACCACTGGATTAAGTCCAGCCGATACTGCTGCGGCTTTAGCTGCCATTAATATTGTGCAAACTGAACCTCAACGGCGCCAACAATTATGGCAAAATGTTGAAACCTTAAAAACCTTATTACAAGAAAAACAACTCCGTTTTAATCTCCCCCTGTCTGAAACTCTTTCGCCTATTTTTTGTATTCCTATCAAAGATGCCGCAACGGTATTAACCATCGGACAAAAACTCAAAGAACAAGGAATTTGTGCCGCCGCTATTCGTCCCCCCACCGCCAATACTAGCCGCATTCGGATTTCCTTAATGGCAACTCATACGCCAATACAATTAGAAACATTAGTTAAAGTTTTAGCTGAGGTAATTCCCGTCTAAAAATTTCAACTTTAGAAACCCTAAAAGCAGAAAGAGGGAATCTTATACCCTCTTGATCAACCTAGCCCTAAACCTTCACCAAAGGGATTAAAATTTTATCCTTTTTTTTTAGTTATGTTATAATTAAGCACGAGGTAATTAATAGCATTATTCAATGATTTTTAATCAATTAAACATGATATGAAACCGCAAAAATTATTGATTCTGTCCCTAATTTCAAATTTCCTGTTCCCTGCTAGATCAATGAAACAAATTATTTTAATCCTCAGTTTAATCACTTCCCTTTCTGCTTGTGCCAATAGTCCCACGGGAAAAGCGATCGAAAATTCTCTCAAAGCTGATCCATTATTAGAAACTAATTCTCCCACACCTCAAGCAACAACCCCACCCGTTACTAACCCTGAACCTTCTCTTCCTCCTGTGCAACTTCCGAGTGATTTTCCCTCAGAAATTACCCCCTATCCGAACGCAACTTTAAAAGCCGTGATGCCTCCCACTCCAGATTCAACGGCGGTAATTACCCTCTGGGAAACAACAGATTCCAGTAAAGTTGTTCAGGCTTTTTACCAAAAAGAGTTAAAAGCAAAAAACTGGAAAATTATTGAGAATTCTGCTAATGAAAATAGCGATAATCTGACGGCGGAAAAAGATAAATTAAAAGTAACGATTGCTCAACAACCTAATCCAGAAGCTAACGGAAAAACCTATTTTCAAATTCGTTATCAACCGCTTCCGGTAGAAACAGTAAGTTCTCCAACTCCAACTCCAACTCCAACTCCAACTCCAACTCTCACTCCAACTTCTAATCCCGAAAAAACCAATAAAAATTCAGTTCCTAAAGAGTTAAGTTCCTTCGTGTCCGATGTGGCAAAATTGGGGATTTTTAAAGCTCCTAACTCTCAAGAAACAGGAACCTTACCTGACCCTAATGGTAAAATTACTCGCAGCCAATATGCACGATGGATTGTTGAAGTCAATAATACATTATATGCCGATAATCCCGCGAAACAAATTCGTTTAGCTGTTCCTAGTAGTGACCCAATCTTTACAGATGTTCCCACTACCCATCCTAATTTTGCAGAAATTCAAGGATTAGCAGAAGCCGGGTTAATTCCCAGTCGTTTATCGGGAGATAATACGGTTACCAAGTTTCGTCCTGATTCTAGCTTAATTCGTGAAGATTTAATTCGTTGGAAAGTGCCTTTAGATACTCGAAAAGTATTACCGAAAGCCAGTATTGATGCCGTTAAAGAACGCTGGGGGTTTAAGGATACCTCTAAAATTGATGCGGGAGCTTTACCTGCTATTTTAGAAGACTATAATAATGGAGATAATTCTAATATTCGTCGCGTTTTTGGGTTTACAACTTTATTTCAGCCGAAAAAGAACGTAACTCGCGCCGAAGCCGCCGCAACCCTTTGGTTTTTTGGATTTCAAGGAGAAGGAATTTCCGCCAAAGACGCCTTAATTGATACTCCAAAACCCCAACAAAATTAACAAAAGGAGCACCGGATGATTCAGGAATTAGAAGATTTAAAAACCAGTATTTTAGAAGGTCGCTATCAAGATGCGTTAACCTTGGTTGAACAATTGGATGGTATGAGTAGACAAGCTAAAATTGATGCCATTGAGTCCCAGTTAGTGAGCCAGGGCTGTTTCATTCTCAAGGCAAATTTCTCTGAGACCTCTCCCCCAGCCCCTCTCCTGCAAGGAGAGGGGAGAAGAATTCTTAATATGAAATCTCTGAGAGATTTAAAAATATTAATTACTCCCCCTTCCCTTGAAGGGAAGGGGGTTGGGGGGTTAGGTCATTAGCGCAACAACAGTTTGATATCGTTAAGTTTATCTAATCAACTTCGTTATATTGTTTTGATTTTTAAAAGATTGTCAGGAAATCTTGATATTTTATTGAAAATTACTCTCAAATAGTTGACGCAATCATGGGGGTTGTGATAGCATAGAAAAAATAGCACCCAAGGGGTTATTGTGTCTAAAGGCAAAAATGGCAGCTACAACCCTGATTCTATCGTAAAATATGCTAATTTCCTGACGAAATTGAGAGGAGATGTGACACGAGTTTTTGGACTAAAACCGGAGGCTTGGGAAAGGGGACTTGACAAAATACACATTTTGTGCTGTGGACTTTAAAATGATACTTTCCCTTCTTGGTGGACAGATTGACTCTAACCTAATGTCCGATTAGTTTATCGCGTAATTGTTTAATGTGATCGCGGAGTTTAGCGGCTTCCTCAAATTCTAATTGTTTGGCTGCGGCTTTCATCTGGGTTTCTAACTGAGTAATCACATCAGGAATACTTTCTAACGGTAATTCTTCAAAGGTTTCCACCTGTTTTTCTACGGTTTGAGCATTTAACCGTCGAGACACATCCAAAAATTCCAAAATCGAATTACTCGATTTTTTGATAATTTGTTGGGGAATAATCTGATGTTCTTGATTATAATTTTGTTGAATCTCTCTTCGTCGGTTGGTTTCCTCAATCGCTTTGCTCATACTTTCCGTTAAATGATCCGCATATAAAATTGCCTGTCCTCGGATATTTCGCGCCGCGCGTCCGATGGTTTGAATTAAAGAACGTTCGGAGCGTAAAAACCCCTCTTTATCCGCATCTAAAATCGCAACTAACGACACCTGGGGTAAATCTAATCCTTCCCGTAATAAGTTCACCCCAATTAACACATCAAAATCTCGGTTTTGTAATCCTTGAATAATTTCTATCCGTTCAATAGACTGAATTTCTGAATGCAAATATCGAACGTTTACGCCTCGGTCTTGTAAATAGTCTGTTAAATCTTCCGCCATCCGTTTTGTTAAAGTTGTAATTAAAACCCGTTCATCTCGTTCAACTCGCTCTTGAATTTCTCCATATAAATCATCCACCTGTCCTTCCGTTGGACGCACGCACACTTCAGGATCAAGAACTCCGGTTGGACGAATAATTTGTTCGACAACTTGACCTTGAGATTGTTCAATTTCCCAATCTCCCGGTGTCGCCGATACGAAAATACATTGATTGACTTTTTGCCAAAATTCTTCAGCTTTCAACGGTCGATTATCCGCCGCACTCGGTAAACGAAAGCCATGATCAATTAAAACTTTTTTTCGCGCTTGGTCGCCATTATACATTCCCCGAATTTGAGGAACAGTAACGTGAGATTCATCGACGACTAATAACCAATCATTGGGGAAATAATCGATTAAACATTCTGGAGGTTCTCCCGCTTGGCGTCCGGCTAAATGGCGAGAATAGTTTTCCACCCCATTACAATATCCCACCTCCCGTAACATTTCTAAATCATAACGAGTCCGTTGAGATAACCGTTGTGCTTCTAATAATTTACCTTGGGTTTCTAATTCAAGAACTCGTTGTTTGAGTTCCTGTTCAATATCATGACACGCCATTTCTAAGCGTTCTTCTGGTGTTACGAAATGTCGCGCTGGATAAATACTTAATCCTTCTAAACTTTGCAAAACTTCTCCTGTTACCGGATCAAGATAACGAATGGCTTCTATTTCATCGCCAAAAAACTCAACTCGAATAATTCGATCTTCATAAGCGGGGCCAATTTCTAATACATCTCCTTTCAGACGAAATCTCCCCCTGGTTAATTCCAGATCATTGCGGGTATATTGGATAGAGACTAATTCTCGTAAGAATTCCCGTTGATCAATTTCTTCTCCCACTTGTAAGCGAATAGCGGCTTTTAAATATTCTGCTGGCATTCCTAAGCCGTAAATACAACTAATAGAAGCCACAACTATGACATCTCGCCGTTCAAATAAAGATCGAGTGGCGGAATGGCGCAGCATATCAATTTCATCATTAATCGAAGCCGTTTTTTCAATATAAGTATCGGTGACGGGAAGATAAGCTTCTGGCTGATAGTAATCGTAATAACTGATAAAATATTCAACGGCATTTTTAGGAAAAAACGAGCGCAATTCGTTACATAATTGGGCGGCTAAGGTTTTGTTATGGGCTAAAACTAAAGTCGGACGGCCAATTTTTTCAATCACCGAGGCGATGGTAAAGGTTTTTCCGGTTCCCGTCGCTCCCAATAAGGTACTAAAGGGTTGTCCGTTGCGAATATTATCGATGAGTTGGGCGATCGCTTGGGGTTGATCACCCTGGGGTTGGAAAGGAGCTTGGAGTTGAAAGGGAATCATAGGGGAGTGGGGGTGAGGAGACCTCGCCTGTTAAGCGTCAATGATCAACAGTTTTACTTATTATGACAACAAGAGATTTTTCTCAACGTGGTGTTTACGAAAGATCCAGTTTATTTTATAATTTATTTAACTTTAATCCAAAATTAACACCTAACCCGTCCTTAATAAAGTGAAAGGTTGGGAGAATTTCAATGATGAAATTAATAGCAGGGTTAAGTATAAATTCTGATTCACCCTGTCAAAAAAACTAGGTATTCATCATGACAGTTAGCTCATCTACACCCAAAAGGGGGAATGCTGGGAAGCGAACCAGTGGAACAGCAAACTCAAATCAAGATAATAAAACTCAAACTGATCAGGTTAAAGTAGAAACTGTTGAAAACGAACCAACGACAAATATGAGCCCAGAAACTCAGTTAGATCTTGTGGATAAACCCGCTAAAAAAGGTGCTGAAGCCAAGACAGCACCCACCCAAATTCAAGTAGCTTCAACCATAACGTTTATGAATCGTCCCATTGAGCATAGCCATCTTGAAATTGCGGGAATGCTATCAGCAAACCGTCCGATTTTTAAAGCAAATACCACTAACGAGATCGCATTCATTCATTTAGAAGATGCGGTGGGAGCATTAGCTAATCGTCCCATAGAAGCGAGTCATTTGCAAATTACCTCAATGGTGATGAACCGTCCCATTGCAGATAATGATATTGATGATCCGGTGACCTTAATGGGATTTTTAGATTAAATCTCCAATCGAGTTACTGTTGTCAATGAAAATCGGGTTTCTGAACTGAAAAAGCAGAAATCCGATTATTTTTTTAAGGGGAACTATGATAGGATTAAATCGTGTTATTGTCCGGTAAAATGTTAAATTCCTTGAACAACCCTTCTGTTATTTTCACCTTAGCGATTCTTCATGGTATGATTGGTGCGATCGCTGCTTGGGTGGCGCAAAAAAAAGGACGAAGTTATCCCCGATGGCTGATCATCGGATTAATAGGAGGAACTCCAGCCTTGATTGTAGCCTTATTGTTAAAACCCATTTCCCTTGACCCTTCGTAAACATAACAATGAAGTCTCAACTACTCTTCCTGGTGTAATCCTCAAAATACTAACTAAATTTCCGTAGGGTGCATAAGCTTGTTGCTGAGGCTTCGTTATCATTCATTTGATAATGATCATAGGGAATTCATCCTAAAATTGAGGATAAATGAAATGGATTATGAGGGTTTATTTAACACAATTGAAGAGTTAGTATTACGACATTCTCCCAGTGGGTCGGAATGTGAAATCAATCAACGGTTGTTAGAACGGTTTGCGCAAATCGGTGTAGAAGCTTGGCGAGATCAAGCTGATAATATTATTGCTAAAATTCCGGGTCGAAATCCAGACCGTGCGATTGCTATTACCGGACATAAAGACGAAATTGGTATGATCGTCAAAACGATTGAAGAAAACGGGAAAATTTCCGTGAGAAAATTAGGAGGTTCCTTTCCTTGGGTGTACGGAGAAGGTGTCGTTGATTTATTAGGAGATCAGCAAACCTTAAGCGGAATTCTGAGTTTTGGTTCTCGTCATATTTCCCATGAATCCCCTCAAAAACTGCACCAAGAAGAGAAAGCGTTAAAATGGGAAGAGGCGTGGATCGAAACCAAATGCACAACCGAAGAATTAGAAGCCGCTGGAATTAGACCGGGAACAAAAGTTGTGATTGGGAAACACCGGAAAAAACCGATTCGTCTGAAGGATTATATTGGAAGTTATACCCTCGATAATAAAGCGTCGGTTGCGATTTTATTAACCTTAGCCGAAACCGTTAAAAACCCATCCATCGATGTTTATCTAGTTGCCTCAGCCAAGGAAGAAGTCGGCGCCATTGGAGCTTTATATTTTACCCAACGACAAACCTTAGAGGCGTTAATTGCCTTAGAAATTTGTCCCCTAGCACCGGAATATCCCATCGAGGCGAATGAAAAGCCCGTGTTGCTGTCTCAAGATGGCTATGGGCTTTATGATGAAGGGTTAAATCAACAATTGCGTCAGGCGGCGACCCACGCAAAAGTTCCCCTACAATTGGCCATCTTGAATGGGTTTGGTAGTGATGCTTCGATTGCGATGAAATTCGGCCATGTCGCACGGGCGGCTTGTCTGAGTTTCCCGACTCAAAACACCCACGGCTATGAAATTGCCCATTTGGGGGCGATCGCCAACTGTGTTAAAATCCTACAAGCCTTTTGTAGTCTGGATTTCAGCCTAAGTTAAAAAAATCTAAAAAATTTTTTTGTAAAAGGGTTGACACTGATGAGAATATAAGCTAGATTAATAAAGGTGAAAGGCACAAAGCAAGCGCAAAACCAAGCCAATGCTCAATGCCAAATGTCCCAAGCCCCCATCGTCTAGAGGCCTAGGACACCTCCCTTTCACGGAGGCGGCACGGGTTCGAATCCCGTTGGGGGTACTAATAATAAAAATAAGGCTTGAGGTTAAAAAAATAGTCTCAAGCCTTGTTTTTTCAATTAAGCAGAGGAACAATCCCGGATTCAGATTAGCTTAATGCTAGAATTTTTGATTTGACACTCTCACCATCAATCGCAAAGCAATGTCACGGGAGAGTGTCAAATGACTTACTCGAGGAAAACTAGACCATGAAATTACCTCCTTCCAGCCGATTTCAATTGACAGAAGACCTGAATATTTGCCGGATTTTAAATGGAATGTGGCAAGTATCGGGAGCCCATGGACGCATTAATCCTAAAGTTGCCATTGAAAGTATGTTTAAATACTTCGATGCGGGATATACCACTTGGGATCTTGCCGATCATTATGGCCCGGCGGAGGATTTTATTGGTGAGTTTAGAAGACAATTAATAGCGACTCGTGGACAAGAAGCTTTATCTCAACTTCAAGCTTTTACCAAATGGGTTCCCCGTCCGGGTAAAATGACAAAAAATATTGTGGAAAAAAATATTGATATTTCTCGTCAACGCATGGGAGTTGATTGTCTTGATTTACTGCAATTTCATTGGTGGGATTATCGAGATCAAAATTATTTAGATGCTTTACATTATATGGCAGAATTGCAGACAGAAGGAAAAATTAGACATTTAGCCTTAACGAATTTTGATACAGAACACTTAAAAATTATTGTTGAAAATGGGATTAAAATTACGTCTAATCAAGTGCAGTTTTCCCTTGTTGATCGCCGTCCTTTAGTCAAAATGGTTGAATTTTGCCAAACTCATGATATTAAGTTACTTCCTTATGGGGTGGTTTGTGGAGGATTTTTGTCTGAACAATATCTCGATCAACCTGAACCTAATAACTTTCGATTAGAAACCGTTAGCTTGAAAAAATATAAAAATATGATTGATGCTTGGGGAGGATGGAGTTTATTTCAAGAACTCTTAAAAACCTTGAAAGCGATCGCTCAAAAACATAATGTTACTATTCCTAATATTGCGGTTCGTTATATCCTTGAACAACCTACTGTTGCTGGCGCGATGGTCGGGACAAGATTAGGAATTTCTCAACACATTGAAGAGAATGCTCAAGTGTTTGAATTTAGTTTGGATGCTGAAGATAATCAAACCCTTAATTCTGTTTTTTCCCAATCCCGTGATTTAATGCAAATCATCGGTGATTGTGGAGATGAATATCGATAATGAATTGACGGTTGACGGAGTTAAGCTAGAAGCTAAGAATCTTTCAACTCCTTAACCGCACGAACTAACCGTTTAAGATAGGGTTTAATTAAAGTTTGTTGTTCTGTTTGTAAGGTTTGAACTTGTTGAGAAAGTTGATCAATTTGGATGTGGATTGTCGCTGTATCTGCAACCGATTGATTAACTAATTCTTCTAAAGTGCTGGTTAATAAGTGATGGTCTTGACTGTTGACTGGAGGGGCAGACGTTTCTATGGAGGTTTTCAATTCATCAATGGTTTCTTGTATTAATTTAAACCGCACATTCATGACTTCCCAATCTTCTTGTCGCAGTGCATTTTTTTCTAAATGTTGAGTTACCCGTTGTAACTCTGTCAACACATCCGTAATCGGATCAAGTTCATTGGATTCTGTGGGTATCGTTTGCATTTGTTCATGTAAGGATGCTACGACTCCTTGAACCTCAGTAATCGCCGCATCGAGATTTTGACGCATATAAAGTTCAAACCGTTGGCGATTCACCAAATTTAAGATTAAGGCGAAGGTCAAGGGCGTTCCCGCAAACACAATTTGCTGATACCATGCAGCTATGAGCGTTCCCACTGCAGTTCCCCCAACAGCAATAGACTCAGCCAACTTCCACCCATCCACCGGGTTGCGTGACGGTTTTAATGATTCTTCACGATTCTGCATGGTTTTTGCTGACGTAATACAATCCTAGAGTCATGCTAACTCAAATCCCCACAATAATCATTAAAAATCAGCGATCGCTCGTCTGTTTCTTGATCGAGAAGGCTTCATAAAAGTTTAGCTTTAGGTGGGGAAGAACGGACACTGATCCCTTTAAAATCAGGAAAAAAGCGTTTTTTGCATCCATGACGACTCCAACTGAAATTCCTGCTCTTAAAAGTTTAGAGGATATCTCCTATCTGGATGAAAATGGCAAAATTCCTGAATTCCTTCAAGGTCAAATCGGGGTTTATGCAATTTTTAATTCCGATAAAATTTTACAATATATCGGGTATTCCAGAGATATTTATCTGAGTTTAAAACAACATTTTGTCCGACAACCTCAAGGTTGTTATTGGTTAAAATTCCAAACCATTACTCGTCCTAACCGAACTGTTTTAGACGAAATTAAAGAAGCTTGGATCACTGAAAATGGTTTGATTCCAGTGGGAAATGCAGAAGATGAAACCCTGTGGAATCACCCGATTCAAGTCAAACCATTGATGACTCCCGAAGAACAAGCGACCTATGACAATACTGATGAAATAGGTCAAGAAAAACTATTAAAACAAGTAGCTCGTCGGGTAGAAGAACAAATTTTAAGTCAACTTAAAGAGCGGGGATTGCAGGAAGAAATTCGCTTTAATTCTAAACTTAAAGCAAGTGGGTTGCTCGATGTAAAATAGGGGAATCATCGATGGGAAATAGGGTAAAATTTAGGTTAAAAGGATTAATTATTTTACTCATGATTAGGCAATGTTTCGGAACCATGAGGAATTTCAATACATCCTAAATCAAAGGGAAAGCAAAATCCAGCTTTTAAATAATCAACTGAAAAATAATAATTTAATCCCCAGCCTAACATTAAACCGACAGTAGATAATAAGGATAAAATTAGAAAGGCGTGCCAATTATTGAAACGGGCTGTTTGCAGTTCTAATCGAGCTAAAGCGGTAGCAGAAATCATCAATAAAATATTAAGAGATATATGGAGCCAAGTGAGCATAAATACACCTAAGATTGATAAAAATACAATCATTAGGAAAGTTCCTAGATCGGTTCTAATCCACTTGATAACCCCGCTTTTTAACGGGTTAAGAGGCATAGTAAAAAATAAATCAATTAACCAAATACCAGCTAAAATTAACCCTGAAATTACGAAATAATAATGAGATTCAAATAAAAACCAACCAAAATGGAAACAAGCCAGCAGCAGTAATCCGAAGGAAGCCCAAGTAATAAGTGTAATTTGTGATTCTGATTTCATTGCAGCATTAACAGAAGGCATTCAGGTGTTCGATTAAACTCCCATTTAGAGATTTGTAGAAATCGCTTGAACGGGACAGGTCGGAATACATTGTTCACAAACAATACACCGGGAACGGGTAAAGGTCAAATAAAATGTTTCAGGATTCAGGGTTAAGGCTTCTGTCGGACAAACCCCCGTACATAACCCACAATCAACACAACTTTCTTCATCGATTAAAATCTCTCGTCCGACTAAAGAAACCCCAATACTTTGAGTTTGCATCCATTCAATGGCGGCTTCTAGTTCATCAATATCTCCTGACAATTCTACCACTAATTTGCCTTCTTGGTTGGGAGCTACTTGAGCTCGAATAATATTAGCAGCAACATTAAAATCTTTCGCCAATCGATAGGTAATTGGCATCTGAATCGAACGTTTTGGGAAAGTCAAAGTCACTCGTTTTTTCATAGTTGATAATCAGCAATAAGCCAAGGATTGCTATTTCCTGTTGGTTGGATTTATTTGAAACTGGATTGCTATCTTTATTTTATAGTAGAGCCAAGACAAGTGTTAAAAAAATATGCTTGAGATCCTCAAGGAGTACAAAAATTCTATTTTCCTTGTCCTATCTCAACCGGATGTTAAGCTCAATCCCCTGAAAATCATTGATCACCAAACAGAAAGAACGGTATGATAGAAACTGTCACAAGTCAATGATGAGTTAAGCCAGACATGACTGAACCTAAAACTGAAAAGTTAACTCGTGTTTTAAATCAACTAATTGAGGAGCATGGCATTAGAAATGTTGTCCAGTCTTTAGCTGTTCATTGTTTTAATGAAGCTGAATTTTTGCGTCAAGATCGCAGTACAGACTTGGCTCAAAATTGGCAAGAAATTGCTGAAGGATTACAACGAGTTATTGATCAATGGGAAGCCTAAATTTTGCAAGCTTGAATAGCCTAAAAATCAAGCTTTTAAATCTAGGGATGGGTGGTTAATCTTCTTAAAACCACCCTAATATTTAAGGATAATAACATTAAATTTAATTCATAAAAAAAAACAATTGAAGTTTACCCTCGGTTTGACTAAAATTTATTGATATCTTTTCTTCTTAACTCAATAATATGACCAGTTCCCAACCTCTATTTTTAGATATCTCCCAACATTGGGCACGTCCTTTTATCCAAAGGTTACAAGCTCAAGGTTTAATTAATGGGTTTAAAGATAATACCTTTCGCCCAGATCAAAACCTAACTCGTGCGGAATTTGCGACGCTTCTACAGGCGGCATTTCCCACTTCAACTAAACGTTCCTATATTCAATTTAGTGATGTTCTTAAAGATTTTTGGGCTGCAAAAGCCATTCAAACGGCTTACGAATCTGGGTTTATTTCCGGGTTTCCTGATGGACGGTTTTACCCTCAAAATTCCGTGACTCGTTTACAAGTTTTCTTAGCCTTAGTATCAGGTTTAAACTTAGCCAAAGGTGAGCATTTAAACTTAGAAGATCTCTATACTGATGCCGATCAAATTCCTAAGTATGCAACTCAATCAATCATCACCGCAACTCGTTCTCAATTGGTGGTTAATTATCCGAATCCTGAAGCATTAAACCCTAATTTAACCGCAACACGGGGAGAAGTCGCAGCGATTATTGATCAAGCTTTAGTCTTACTAAAAAAAGCAGAACCTATCATTTGCCAATATCTTGTAGAATTATCGAAACCGGGAATTATTCGCACGGGAACTCATCTTTCTGTGAATGGTCGAAAATGGAAATTACCCTGGAGTCAGTGGAGTTCAGGAATTGCTACCAATACGGGAATTAGTGATAAAGGAATTATGCAGGTTTTAGGGATTAATCCCTTAAATACAACGGATGAAAACTCGCAAACTATCAGTTGGTTTTCTGCCAGTCCTTATAAATTCTCAACTACTTTTGATGCTGAATATCGCTATTTAAAAATCAATCAATTAGCGGAATTATCAGGATGGGATTTAGACATACAAGATCAAACCCTCAATATTATTTCTAAATTAGGAACTGTCCAAAGTTTAACCTTTGAAGAAAGCACGAATCGTTCTCAAATGATGGTGACATTAAATCAACCCACACCTTGGGAACTGTATCAACAAAATACTCAATGGGAAGTCGTGGTTGATGGAGTCACTTCTACGACCGTTGCTAAACCGTTTCAAGAACAATCTCAACCCACACCCACTTCAGGAACTTCTGAACAACAAAAAGAAGGAGAAACCGCAGGAACAACGCAAAAACCTGCCCGACCTGTGGTTAAAATTGCCAATCATCAAACAGTGATTCAAGGAACTTTACCGGATGGTTATGGCGTGAAAGTTTCTACCTTGAATAATCCCAATCGAATTTTAATTGAACTCCGACAAGATGCCTTAATTGAACGAGATATTACCTGGACAAAAGGATTGCGCTGGCGACAACAATATATAACCTTAAATAATAGCCGTTTTCCGGTGGTTTGGTTAACGTTAAATCCGGGGTCAAGTTTGAATTTACGTCCGATTTGGGCCAATCTAACCGGAATGAAAGGGATTGACAGTTTAACGAAAACCGTCGATAATTGTCAATGTTTAGCCGCCATTAATGGAGGTTATTTTAACCGAAATAATCTTTTACCATTAGGAGCAATTCGTCGGGATGGAAAATGGTTTTCAGGGCCCATTTTAAATCGAGGCGCGATCGCTTGGAATGATGCTGGACAAACTAAAATAGCTCGTTTGAGTTTAAAAGAAATCTTAATCACCTCATCAGGACAACGGTTAGATTGTGAATTACTCAATACCGGATATGTAAAAGCTGGAATTGCTCGATATACGCCTGAATGGGGCGAAAGTTACACCCCTTTAACGGCGAATGAAATTGTTATTATTGTGGAAAATAATAGTGTTAAACAACACATTGAATCCACCAATACCACAACGGCGATTCCCCTTCCTAAAAATGGTTATTTGTTAACATTACGCTCCTTTCGGAGTGCCTTAAGTTCGTTTTCTGTGGGAACATCTATTACCATCGAATCCCAAACCACACCCTCGGATTTTAATCTATTTCCCCATATTTTAGGAGGGGGGCCACTATTATTACAAAATGGACAAGTGGTTGTTGATGCGGTGGCGGAAGGATTTAATACTTGGTTTGCGGATCAATCTGCTATCCGTAGCAGCGTCGGAATTACCCCCAAGGGAGAATGGTTAATTGCTACCGTCCATAACCGCGTGGGGGGTGTGGGTGCTAAATTAACGGAAATGGCACTCTTGATGCAGCAACTCGGCGCAACGGACGCCTTAAATTTAGACGGCGGAAGTTCTACCAGTTTAGTTTTAGGAGGTCAACTGTTAAATCGAATTCCCGATACAGCAGCCCCAGTTCACAATGGTTTAGGGATATTTCGCCAATAAACCATATTCAGGGAGAAAGGAGTGTGTTAAGCTATAACGCTAATATAGATTCCCGTCCCCATCTCCCCTTAATTCGGTTTTAATTGCATCACAAATTAAGACCAAATTAGGAATAGAAAACTTTTTCTTTTCCGATTCTTAATTTTATATAGCAAGTCCAAATGATTTGTGATCAAAACCTGTAGGGGTTGGGTCTTCCAACCGAGGTGTAAAAAGGGCTGGGAAATTCAACCCCTACCCTCAATATTACAACGCCTACAACCATTGCTATATAACTGCTAAATTCTTAATTGCGGACTCCTGCCATGATGACTCCGGGTGAATTGAATTACTACTATAAAGTGTTAGATCTAAAGCCTGGTGCCTCCTTAGAATTGGTGGATCAAGCTTATAAAGACTTAGCATTTATTTGGCATCCTGATCGGATTCCTGAAGAAAATCAACGATTAAGAAAAATCGCGGAGGAAAAACTCAAAGAAATTAACCAAGCACGGGATAAATTACGCTCTTTATTGCGTCGTTCTTCCTCCCATTCTTCTCAACGATCCTCAACGGTTCACCGTTCAGAATCCTATACTAAATCATCCTCTAATGGTGCAGGACATTCAACGGCGCATACCCATCAACGTTCGACTTCTTCCTATCAATCTTCGACCTATCAAAGCCGTGTAAAAACGCCTGAGAATGAAACTTTTCAGCGTTCAAAAACTCCTGTAAATCCTCAACCTCAACCTTCTCCTTCTCCTCCTCCCCCGCCTCCAAAACCGACCGAATTAAGTGGATTAAATTATAAAGGGGCTGATTTAAAGGAACGGGATTTTTCTAATCGGAATTTAAGTGGTGCAGACCTCAGCGAAGCCGATTTAAGTGATGCGTTTCTGCATAAAGTTAACTTAAGTGGTGCTTGTTTATATAAAGCTAATTTATTTCGAGCGAATTGTTTACAAGCTAATTTAACTTATGCGAATTTACAAGAAGCCAATTTAATTGGGGCTGATTTAAGCGGCGCTGATTTAAGATGTGCTAATTTAACCGGAGCAAAAGTTGGAATCGGAGATAAAATTATGGTTAAATTAACGGGTGCTCAATTACAAGGGGCGATTTTACCCGATGGAACGGTTCATCCACAATAAAAATTTAGGATGGATTGATCTGAAAAATAGATGGGTTAAATTGGGTTAATCTATTGTCATGTGCGATCACGATTTTCAACCTTGAATCAAAAAGCTTTTAACGCTTTAACAATTCAGAAACCAATGAATCATTCACCTGTAAAGGTTGGGTCTTCTAACCCAAATACCTAGAGGGTTTGGTTTAAAAACCCCTACAATACTTTTTAAATCCTACATTTAAACTAGATTAGGATTGATTCAAAATAATATTAATTTGTTTCTGAATTTCATCTAATTTTTGACGTTGTTGATCAATCCAAGCTTTTTCGGCTTCCCGTTGTTCTGGGGTTTCTTGTTCATATCGGTTTTGTTTTTCTAAAAAATAATTGTAGAAATTAATCAGTTCTGTTGTATTTGACAAGGCAAAATCAAAGCATTTAGAAAATCCATCTTGAACATTGCCTTCTAGGATTTTATTAACATTAAGCACAAAATCATCCCAGGTTTCTCTTTTGATTAGAGAAAAAATGCTGTTGAAGTTGTTTGAGAATGATTCCCAAGTTGGTTTTATCCACTCTTGAATAAGCTTAATACTTTGATTTTCTAGGTTAAATAAATTATCTTTTGTGTAAAAAAATGAACTAAGTTTATCAGAAATATCAACTCGTTGTTTAAAACCAAGTAAATTTATTGTATTCTGAACAGAGTCAAAGTTTAAATCTGATAAGATTTGACTTAAAAACTCTAAATTAGTATTGATTAGGCTGATCATCTCATTATTGATAACTTTTATTGCCTTATCTAACCCTTGAATCATGCCATCTTTATCTGAATAACCCAAGTCTTTTTTATATGTTCCGGTTTTACTATCTTTAAACCATGTTTCCTTAAGCTGTTCACATTGATTTAACCATAAATTTTTAATTTCTTGAATCACTTCTGTCTCGCATTTTTTCTGCAAATCCCGAATTCTAAAATCAATCGCTGTTAATTCTCCTATTTGTTCCCAGAGTTCAGACTTGGGGACAGACATAATTCTAGCTTTACTATTCCAGACATCCTCAGCATGATCTAAATCCTTATAACTAACTTCCATTAACTCTTTTAATCTGGCTGCGGACTGTCTTAACTCCTCAGTACAGGATTGAATCGACTGATTTAACTCTGTTGCAGATTGTTTTAACTCGGAAGATTCACCCGGATTATTTTGTACAGAAACCGTTGATGCAGTAATAGACTCGAAC
>NZ_JBJUDF010000018.1:0-5717 GCF_046067725.1 Planktothrix sp. | reverse complement strand
GAGGACCGGGAGGAACGCACCTCTGGTGTACCTGTTATCGTGCCAACGGTAGACGCAGGGTAGCCATGTGCGGAGCGGATAACCGCTGAAAGCATCTAAGTGGGAAGCCCACCTCAAGATGATTGCTCTCATTGGGTTAACCAAGTAAGGTCACGGGCAGAACACCCGTTTATAGGTGTTAGGTCGAAGGGCAGTGATGTCCGCAGCCGAGACACACTAACAGACCGAGGGCTTGACCTCATCTCTTGTCTTCTGATTCTCTATGCAGTCTTCAATGTTTTGTTCATTATTTTTTGAATCAATTCAATCAGAAAATCAAGCCTCTTTCTAAATTAACCAGAAGGAGGTCTTGTTATTTTTAAGAATATAAAAATATTGGTTATTTGGCTCTGATCATGAGTTCTGATTTAATCCCTGTACCTGATCCTAAAGTACCTATGTGGCGTCGTTATGCGTCTTTAGGGATTGATTTGTTGTTGATTGGGTTAGTTTGTTTTGCTTTAAGTGCTAACGGGCTAACTCTATTGTTTGTATTCATGATTAGTTGGTTAGTCTGTCGTGTTGTTGTCGTGTCTAAGAATCAAGGGCAGAGTTTGGGACGCTGGGCTTTTGATATTCGAGTGGTTGACAGCCAATTTTACCGAACCCCTCGCCTTTTAGAACTAACAAAACGAGAAGTGGTAATTGGGTTAGCTGCGTTTTTATTTCTGCTGAGTTTAGGAGGTTTAGGGTCTGGGAGTGCAGCGATTATATTGTGGATGTTACCGATTATTATTGACGGTGGAGCCGTTTTATTTGATACCAGTCGTCATCCTCAGACGGTTCATGACCGCATTGGGCATACGATTGTGATTGGTAGCAGACGGGGCTACTCCCTGGATGTGAAAATCCGCTATTTGATTGACAAAGTGAAGCGAGAGATGAAATAATAAATATTTGTGCTTAAATAATCAAAACTGTTTACAATTATGGCTAAAGGTGTCCGCCTCATTATTACTCTGGAATGTACGGAGTGCCGTACAAACTCGGATAAGCGTACTCAAGGGGTGTCTCGATATACCACAACTAAAAATCGTCGGAATACGACAGGACGCTTAGAACTGAAAAAGTTTTGTCGCCACTGTAACAAACACACGGTTCACAAAGAAATTAAGTAGTGCCCCGGTTGGTGTTCATCCCTGAAACACTAACGTCCACCCTTAAACTCATTTCAGCAATTCATAGAGGATTAATTTCAGCATGACTTACTTCCGTCGTCAAGTGTCCCCCATTAAACCTGGAACTCCGATTGATTATAAAGATATCGAACTTTTGCGGAAATTTATTACAGAACGCGGTAAAATTTTACCTCGTCGGATTACGGGACTGACTTGCAAACAGCAACGAGATCTGACACAAGCAATTAAACGGGCTAGAATTCTAGCTATGTTGCCTTTTGTGAACAAGGAAGGCTAATTTTATCTGTGGAAAAGGGTACTCTGATTGAGCTTAGATTACACGGGGAGCGTCGCCTCGCCGTTGCTGACCGACCTGAAGGTAAAAAACACTGGGTTGTTATTGATGAAAACCTCCTAGCTCATACGATTCACCCTCGGCAAATTGCTTACGAGGTAACGGGGGCTACATATAAACCTGCGGATATCCCGGCGTTTACTCAAGAGTTACAGCCTTATCTTGATCCGTCGAGTTTAGAGGTGGCTTGGGAAATTTTAGTGGAGCAAGGAGAAACCGTAGACCCCAAAGAAATGGCTCTGCTTTTGTTTTCGGAGCAGAGTCCCCCTCAATGTTATGCCAGTTATGTGCTGTTATCTAATGATAAACTCTACTTCAAACAGAAGGGCGATCGCTACGAACCTCGCTCTCCTGGTCAAGTTGCAGAGATTAAACATCAGCAGGAAGTTGAACAGCAAAAGCAACGGGAAGTTCAAGAATATTGGCTACGGATACAAAAGAGACTAGCCGGTGAAGTGGTAGAATGGCAGAATAGTGATCGTAACCGCTTGGATGCGTTAGAGCGTTTGGCACTTTATGGAGAAGAAGCTTCCAATATTGCACCAGCTTTAGAAACGTTGGCAACTTTGGAACGACCTCAAACGCCCCAAGCGGCGTTTCAACTGTTAGTAGACTTAGGGATATGGGGTCTGCATGAAAACCTATCTCTACGTCGGAGTCAAATTCCCACCCAATTTTCAACTCAAGTGCTTGAAGTAGCTCGATGTTGCTTAAATTCTCCCCCCCCAGATCCTGATGCTAACCGTTTAGATCTGACTCATCTGAAGGTGTATACCATTGATGATGAGAGTACCCGTGAGATTGATGATGGTTTAAGCTTAGAGATTTTGGACGATGGACGACAACGAATCTGGATTCATATTGCTGATCCGACTCGTTTAATTTCCCCTGGGGATGAACTGGACTTAGAAGCTCGTCGGCGAACCACAACGGTTTATTTGCCGACGGGAATGGTTCCGATGTTCCCCTCAGAATTGGCAACGGGGCCGATGAGTTTAGTTCAGGGGCAAATTTGTTGTGCCTTGAGTTTTGGTGTGGTTTTGGACGCAACGGGTGGGGTACAAGAGTATAGTATTCATGTCAGTACGATTAAACCTACCTATCGCCTCACCTACGATGATGTGGATGAGATGTTGCAAATTGGGATTCAAGGGGAACCCGAAATTGATGCGTTAGCGATGTGGGCTAAACGTCGTAAGCAATGGCGGAATGCGAATGGGGCAATTAGTATCTATATGCCTGAGTCGCTCATTAAGGTGAATGGGGAGGAAATCAGTATTACGGTTTTGGAAGATTCTCCATCCCGTCAAATGGTGGCGGAAATGATGATTTTAACTGGGGAAGTCGCAGCCCGTTATGGCCAAACTCATAATTTAGCTTTGCCGTATCGCAGTCAACCCCAACCGGAATTACCCCCAGAAGAAGAATTAATGCAATTGCCGCCAGGGGCGGTTCGAGCTTGTGCGATGCGGCGTTATATGCCTCGTAGCGAAGTGAGTTTGACTCCTTCGCGTCATGCAAGTTTGGCGTTAGAGACTTATACCCAGGTGACATCACCCATTCGCCGTTATAGTGATTTGTTGGCTCATTTTCAAATTAAAGCTCATCTGCGAGGACAAACCCCACCTTTTTCTATAGAACAGATGCAGTCGATTGTGATGAGTTTAGGGCCTGCGGTGAAAGAAGCCTCTAAAGTCGAACGAGAAACAAATCGTTATTGGAGTTTGGAGTTTTTACGTCGTAATAGCGATGAAATTTGGCAAGCTACGATGTTGCGATGGTTGCGGGAAGATGCCAATTTAGGGTTAGTCTTTTTAGAAGAGTTAGCTTTAGAATTACCGATGCGATTTAGCCGTTCTGTGGAAGTTGGAGAACAGTTTGAAGTGAAAGTGAGTCATGTTGATCCCCGTTTGGATGTGATTCAATTTCAAGAAATTATTACTCCGACTGCTTCATCAATGGTTTAGTCTTTCCCAAAGATCTGTAAAAATTATTAATATTGGGTTTAATGATCAAAAACAAAGCCAAGGTAGAGGTATAAGAGGAGAAAAGGAGAAGAGGAGCATTTTTTTCTACTTCTTCCCCTGCTCCCTTTGCTTCCCCTGCTCCCTATTCCCCTTATAGAAACGTGTCAGAATTCGTCTCTAAAACATCGTTGGAAGGAGAACGCAATGAAAACAGTGAAGTCCGTACCCCCCTCTGAGCTATTTATTCCACCGGGATATCTCAATATTATGGGTTATGTGGATGAATCTGAGGTCAATGGCCCTGGATGTCGGGCTGTGGTTTGGGTTCAGGGGTGTTTGCGGGAATGTCCGGGGTGTTTTAATCCTGAGTCTTGGTCATTTAAACCTAATCAGTTAATTGCGGTTGCAGATCTAGCGGAACAAATTTTACAAAATCCTCGCAATCAAGGGGTGACATTTTCAGGGGGCGAACCTTTTTGGCAAGCTGAAGCTTTAACTCAATTAGCGAAACTTGTTAAAGCGAAAGGATTTAATGTTATGTCGTTTACAGGCTTTACTTTAGCAGAATTAAAATCTCCAGATGCGCCTCCCCACGCTCAAGATTTATTAGCAGAATTGGATATTTTAATTGATGGCCCTTATACAGAATCCTTAGCGATTCATTCTCCAAATTCTTTAGTTTCTTCTCGGAATCAAAGGGTTCACGTTTTTAATCAGGAATTACAAGATCAACTCACTTGGGCTTCAGATCAAGTTGAAATTCATATTCTCAAAGATGGACGAAGAATTATTACTGGATTTCAAGGTCACATGAATTTAGATGATTAGTGGGTTGAGAATTCTATTGATCAATCATTAAGACTTTTGCTCCTCAACCTAATAATAATTCGCTAAAATACAAGGCGAGAACCAATAGGTTGTAATAGGATAGCTTGATAAAAATTTGAGAGATTTACCTCTCGGAGAGTGACAGAAGAGGTATAACACAAATTGCGTTAATATAAGATTGATGAATGCAGCAACATCCTAAACCCATCCCTGTCAAGAGCAAGTTATGACCTATGATTCCTCAAAAACTCACCCTGAAAAATTTCCTCAGTTATCGAGAAGCAACCCTCGATTTTAGTGGTTTACATACTGCTTGTATTTGTGGTTCCAATGGGGCGGGAAAATCCTCCTTATTAGAAGCAATGGCTTGGGCTATTTGGGGAAATAGTCGGGCAGAATCCGAGGATGATATTATCTACATGGGAGAAATAGAAGCTCGTGTTGATTTTACCTTTATTAATCAGGGTAACTTGTATCGGGTGATTCGGAACCGTCGCCGAGGTCAGTCAGGAACCTTAGAATTTCAAGTCGCTACGACTCCATTACAAGAGATTGAAGATTTAGATTCTCTGAAGTTTCGCCCCTTAACTGAACGGGGATTAAGAGCTACTCAACAGAAGATTTTAGATTACTTAAAATTAGATTACGATACTTTTATTAATTCTGCTTATTTGAGACAAGGACGGGCGGATGAGTTCATGATCAAACGTCCGACGGAACGGAAAGAAATTCTCGCTAGTTTATTAAAATTAGATCAATATGATGGGTTATCAGAAAAAGCCAAAGATTTAGCCCGTGAGTATAAAGCCCAAGGGGAAGTTTTAGAACAAACCTTAACTTCAAATCAAGCTCAAATCGAACAAAGCGGTCAACTGAAACAGGATATTATTCAACTACAAAGTACCATTGATCATCTCCAAGAAAAACAAATCCAAGATCGAGATCATTATCAACAATTACAAGCTCAACAACATCATCGTCAAGCTTGGGAAAAGTTACTCACTGGACAACAGCAACAGCATCAGACTTTTTCCCAAGATTATCGACGTTTACAACAGGAATTAGTCGCCACTCAACAGCAATGTCAAGAACTCGAAGCGGTTTTACAACAAGAAACGGAAATTCAAGCTGGATATACCCATTTTCAAACCCTACAAACTACAGAAGAATCTCTATCGATCCAATTTAAACTTTATCAAGACTATCAACAGCATCGTCAACAGTTACAAGAACAACAACGTCAATATTTGAATGACTTACAACAGCAAATTCAAACCCTACAAGCTCGGTTTGAAGCGTTAACCCAACAGGAACAAGATTACTTACAAATTTTAAGCCAAAAACCTGATATTGAAGTGGGGTTAGAACAGTTACAAACGGCGCGAACCCGTTTAAATCAGTTTGACCAAT
>NZ_JBJUDF010000017.1:0-3668 GCF_046067725.1 Planktothrix sp. | reverse complement strand
CAGAACCGTTCCCAGATTGAGGCGCTTTCGCGCTGTTGAATCGTGGTTGTCATGTTTGGTATGTATTGCGATTAAGTTGTCGAGGTACGTTTTGTATGTATGTATATTAGATTAACGGGTTTGTAACGGTTTGTAAAGGGGGTGAACTCTAGGATTGCTCATCAATGGTATAAGCTGGGCTAATCAATTATGGGAGTAGCTCCTGAGCATTTAGATTAGAGGGTTGATAAAGAAGGGATATAGCAATCCTATTTGATTTGTGGTAGGGGCAATTCATGAATTGCCCCTACGGTAAGGGTTTTAGTCATAGAGATGATTACAACCTATTTAGACTTGCTATAGAATACGAGACCAACAACTATTGAGTTAAGGCAAGTATGACTGATATTAAACCCATTCAAAATGATTATGTCACCGTTAAGGGGCCTTTCGGTGTTTTGAATGAAGGAACGGGTTATGCTATAGTTAATATTGCCAATGGAGAAAGGGTTGCTCATAATATCTCTTCCTTTTTAGATTGTGTCAAAACCATAGATTATCTGTTAGGAAATCTATCTCCTTCATCTTCTACACCTTCACCAAAACCAGCCCCACCTCCCCAGGAACCTGTCTTAACTCATAACAGATTAAATGAAGCTATTCGTCATCTTAAGCCAGATGTACAAAGATTAATAGAAAAATATGCACATGAAACGGTTAGGGTTAGTAAGTCCACAAATTTTCTAGGTCAAAGTCGCTACAAGTGCTATGATTTAAACGGAAATGTTTTAGGTCGAGTTAGAGGGGATAGTAGTAATCGTTATTGGCAATATGGAGGATTAGATGATCAAAAGTATTATTAATGTATTTCTGCTCTGGGCAATCTAGGGCATCTCATCATCAATATATTCCTGCATTTTATCGATTTTTTGGCAATTATTCTACTAAAATACTCTCAAGACTAGATGAATTTTTAAACAGGACTAACCCTGATTTTTTTGCTGATAACAGGGTTAAAAAATCTCTTCAATTGATGTTTAATTTTGAATCATAACTAATGTTAAGAGGAGAAACCAGGTTTTTCACTCTTGGCTTAGGCTTAAAATTAATGGCTGATGTTTAGGCGGTTTTATTGTAGTAGAGACGTTATATAAAACGCCTCTACAAAACTTAACGTAAACCCAACCAAGTGAATAAATCTTGATGGGTGAAAAATTCCAATAGAATTAATAGAACAAATCCCACCATCGCAAAACGGCCGTTAATTTGTTCAGCATAGCGAGTCCAACCCATTGCAGGTTCAGGTTGGGGGTTGGGTTCGTTGGGGGTAGAAGTCCAGGGTGTTGGAGAAGTCATGGTTGTTTTTCTAACTCTTGAATAGATTCAATCAGCGATCGCACCGTTTCTGTCCCTTCAGAGGGTTCAAAGGTGAAGGGAAACTTACCCCGCATTAGTACCCGCATTCCCACAGGCCCTAAGCTGAGTAACCCCTTGAGATCGCGGAAATAATTCCCTACTACCATTACAGCAAATTTCCGTTCATCGACCCAACCGCCTTGTTTAACCAGTTCCAGTAAGACTTTACGGTGACGAATAGGACGACTTGCATCGGCATCTTTGCGTTCTAGGATTTCATGTTTAATTTTGGTAATCTGATCCAAGGGGGCGACTTCCATCGGACAGACCGAATTACAGTTAAAGCAACGGGTACAACCCCAAACTCCATTTGTGCCTTCGTTATAAGATTCGAGGCGTTGTTCGGTTTTCGCATCCCGCGAGTCCGCCACCATCCGTTGAGCTTTGGCTAAGGCGTGGGGGCCAACAAAATTAGGGTTAACTTCAACGGCGTTACAGTCTGAATAACAAGCGCCGCAGAGAATACAATTACCCAGTTGGTCAAGTTTAGCTCGTTCTTCCGGGGTTTGCAGAAATTCTCGTTCAGGAATGGCTCGCCCTGCGGTACTGACATAAGGTTCAACGGCTTCTAGGTTGTCCCAAAAGCGGTTCATCTCTACAACTAAGTCTTTAATAACGGGTAAATTCCCCATTGGGGCTATCGTCATTTCTGGAATATCATTCAACTGGGATGGCTCGGAGTTCGCCTCGGCGATTTTTTGTAAACGGGCGACTTCACTGCCAATATTTTCTTTACAAGCTAAGGCAGAACGGCCATTAATTCGCATTGAACAACTGCCACAAATGGTATTCCGGCAGTTTTTTCTAAAGGCTAAGGTTCCATCCTGTTCCCATTTTATGCGGTTGAGGCAGTCCAGAATTGTATTTCCAACTTCGACATCGAGGAGATAACTTTGTACCTGGGGTGAGGTATTCGGGCTTTGGCGGACAATATTAAACTTAACTTTCATCATTTTCCCCGCTTCGTGGGTTGATTGATTGTCAGTCCTTTAAGGCTGTTTTTACCCTAAAGGTTTTACTACTCTACTTATTCTACTTCTGACCATAACCGTTCTAATTGATAGCGCCAAGCCGTTAAAGTTTGTTCTCGCTCTTGGGTACTCCCACTTAAATCTCCCATGATCCCTTCTGCATAAAAGCGTTCTAAATTTTGTAAGGTGGTTTCCATCGATTGTCCTTGTTTTTTTGCTACTAAAATAATTTCTCGAATCCGATTTTCGATGAGTTGATTATAATATTGAGAAAATCCCGCTTCTTCAAGGGCAATGACATTAGAAATAGCTTGTTCAAAGTCGGTTTTTGTTAAGGTTTCTCGGTGATGTTGGAACACCGCCCAAACTACATTCTGATGCAGGGCATACCGTGTCTCTTGAGTTTGATCAAAATTCGCTTCTAAGAGTTGTTCTAAAATTAGTTGAACTTCTTGAATGGGAGCGATCGGCAGTAACATTCTCAACCAACTTTGATTTTCTGATAATAAAACTAACAAACGAAAGTGTTCGGTTTCAACTTGCCATAAACTCGCTTCAATTTGACTGACGGCTGTTCCAAATCTAGCGGTTAAAATTTGATGAATGTCTGTAATTTCCATAACATTTCCTACAACAATAACGTTAACACAGTGGGGCTGACTTTAAGGAAGCCATTGGGGATGGAACCCTAAAAAGGGTAATTCTTCCGGTTTAACTTGCGGTTTAGATCCATCGGTTGGTGTATCAATGACGAGAGGTAAAATCCAAATGCGACTGGTTTTAATGGTATCTCCTCCTTGGGTTTTTGTGGATTGTTCCAAATCATCAGGTTCCCCAGTTTTGATAACGGTCTGATCAAAGAGTAAGGCTAATCCATCGGGGGATAAACTGATGTTGATTTCTTGTTGATTCGGTAAAATTACAAACGGAATCACTTGTTTAGTTTTGATATCGATCGCCACAATATAAGGCTGTTCTTTATAGGTTTCAGGATGATCTAAAACTTCAGTAATTAAACAGTATAAAACACTATTACTCGGATCAAATTCAGCACTGATAATATTGCCAAAGGGAGGAGTGCGATACAGTTCTTGTTCTTGTCCTTGGTTATTCACCACAAATAGCGATCGCGTGCCATCGGGATTAAATTTCACCATGGCGGCGGCACTTCCATTGCGTGCAAAACCCAAAACTTGACCGAATTTGGGTAAAAATTCTAACGGTTTAGCATCGGGTTTTAAGGGTAAAATTGTTGTTAAATCTGGCCCTTGAGCAATTACAACAGATTGACTATCAGGTGCA
>NZ_JBJUDF010000016.1:0-16374 GCF_046067725.1 Planktothrix sp. | reverse complement strand
AACGGCTTCAAGAATTTGTCAAGAAAAGTAAACAGGGAGATTTGTTTCAAGGGATTACCGATAAAATTGTCAGTGATGAAAGTTGGGATCAAATTGCCGAAAGTTTAGCTCGGTTAATCGCTATTTATCAGGAAGAATTGGTGAAGTTACAGGATCAAGGACGATTACAACAAACGACTCGATTATCAATTCAACGTCCTTCCCCATCGTTAAAGTCTTGGTCTAATGTGGATGTTCAACAACAGCCTTTACCTGACCCCAATACCGATGCGTTAACGGGACTGTGAACGTTTAGTTTTTGTTAGAATCAAAGCTTAATCAAAAATTTAAGAGGAGCTTGTAATCATGTCTCTGATGACCATAAAAGACTTAGAGCAAGTTCAAAAAAGCCTCTCAGAAGCTGGTTTAGATTATCAGTTAGAATTAGTAGAGGGAAAAATAGAGATTATGGGGCCATCAGATATTGTTTCCAGTGAAATTGGAGTAACTTTCAGCCGTTTACTCGCTAACTGGGTTTATCCTCGTCGTTTAGGTCGTGTTTTTGACTCTGCTGGCGGTTTTATTCTTCCTGATACGAATCTTAAAGCTCCTGATGTTTCTTTTGTTCGTGCTTCTCGTCTCAGACAAAGTGTGCGTTATTTTGCGGAATTAGTTCCTGATTTAGTCGTAGAAATTAAATCTCAAAGTGACCGCATCAAAGCTTTAAAAAAGAAAATTAATCAATTTTTAGAATTTGGAGTAGCCGTCGCAATTTTGATTGATCCTGATGAGTTAACCGTTACAATTTATCGCCCGACAGAAGAACCCATTGTACTCGGAAATGAAGAAATTTTAACGATTCCTGAACTGTTTCCGGGTTGGGAATTACCGATTGACGAATTATGGCCACCTGTTTTTAGTGAAGAGGAAGATTAAAATCACTTGGGTCTGACAGTTCGTGTTGTTAGATACAGTTCGAGAAAGATAAAACCGTTCATAATTTACTAACAGTAGCTAAACCTGGAGAATCTTGGCTTGAGATCCCCTTATGAATCAAAATACCTATGAAACCTCGAATCATCGTTTGTAGCTTAGGTCGCACGGGATATCAAATTTTTAGACTGTTAAAACAACAAGGTGCGATTGTTGTGGGGATGAGTGATCGACCCATTCCCCAAGAAGGATCGGATGTCATTGTTGGAAATTTACGCTCGGCTTCAACGTTATTAGCCGCCGGGGTAAAGACTGCTCATGCTTTAATTTTAGCAGGAAATGATGAAGCGATCAATTTAGCAATTTTAATGCAAGCGCGAATTTTAAATCCTCAAATTCGGATTATTAATCGTTTATTTAATACCAATTTGGGAATGCGGCTGAATCAAACCTTACCGGATCACAGTACCATGAGTGTTTCGGCTTTAGCTGCGCCTGTATTTGCCTTTGCTGCATTAGGAAATCAAGCCATTGGACAATTAGAATTATTTAATCAAATTTGGCCGATTCATGAAGAGTTAATTGATGGATCTCATCCTTGGTTGGGAAAAAGTTTGAGGGAGTTATGGGCTGAACCCAATCGAATGTTAATTTATTATTTGCCGTTTAAAGATAAAATTGATTTAGTTTCTGGGGTGATGGCAGATCATCAACTCCAAGTCGGCGATCGCTTAATTGTGGCACTTAAACCCCAAACTCGCCACACTCAAAAAGATATTAAATATCGGCTGCTCAAATTAAAACGAGGTCTACAAAAATTTAAACAATATGCTCAATCAGCATTGATTGTGAGTTTCATTTTATTACTCACCATATTAGGAGCAGCTTTAACATATATTTGTGTAGAACCCAGTCATTCTTTTGTAGATTCTTTATATTTTTCAGTGGGAATGATTACCGGAGCAGGTGGGAATGAACAGGTGGTAGAACATTCTCCAGATAGCATTAAATTTTTTACGATTATTATGATGTTAATTGGGACGGGTGTAGTTGGGATTAGTTATGCGTTATTAAATGATTTTATATTAGGCACTCGTTTAAAAGATTATCTGGATGCGACACGGGTTCCTGAACGGAATCATTATATTATTTGTGGGTTAGGAGAATTAGGATTAAATATTGCTCAACATTTATATCAACGCGGTTATGATGTTGTTGTGATTGAACGAGATGTTAATAGCCGATTTATGAGTACCGCTAAAGGCTTAAAAATTCCCGTTTTTGAAGGAGATGCGAGTTTAGCCAATACCCTTAAAAGTGTGAATGTTGAAGCTGCAGAAGCGTTATTAGCGGTTACCAATGATGATACAGGAAATTTAGAAATAGCCTTGAGTGCGAGAGGATTAGCACCCCGTTTACGAGTCATTACTCGTACCCATGATTCCCATTTTGCCTTAATGGTGCAGCAGGTTTTTGATTTTGAAGCGGTCTTAAATACAACAGAAATTGCGGCTCCCGCCTTTGCAGCAGCGGCATTAGGTGGACGGATTTTAGGAAGCGGGATCACCGCCGATCGCCTTTGGGTAGCGTTAGGAACGTTGATTACTCCCAATCATCCCTTTTGTGGAAAACGAGTCCAAGAGGTGGCTCGAAAAGCAGATTTTGTTCCTTTATATATTGAGACAGCTTATCACACGATTCACAGTTGGGAACTGTTAAACTTTTTGTTACAACCGGGAGATATCTTATATTTAACGATGCCGGCTCACCACATTGAACAATTATGGCAATCTCTCCCCCCAGAACGAACTTCCTGGGAGGATAACCATATTCTTAGCCCAGAAGCGAGCATCGGGCCAGGAAAAAACTAAAGTGTTGGGAAATGGGGACAGTCAACCCAAAGAACTGAATCGAGAATCAGTCCTTTTCCTTAAGAGTCACTATTTTGAAATTGTTGTCTACGGTTACGAAGGCGGCGACGTTCTTTATGGCGAGCGACCTCTTTACGCTTGCGTTTTTGTCCAGGGGTTTCAAAATGACGATTTTTTTTCAGATCTGCAAAAATGCCAGCTTGTGAAACTTTCCGCTTAAAGCGACGTAGAGCGGACTCTAATTGTTCAGTTTCACCGAGAACGACTTGGCTCATTCCATATTCTCCCACTTAAATGATTGATTGGGTTGGACAAGCTGCCCTAATTTCAACGACAGAAGCAGGACAGGGTTAAAATTCCCTGTCCGGTCAGAAGAAGACTTCAGAGCAGGTAGAATTGTGATGACAACGATGGATTAACGACGGAAGTTATTACCGCCGCCCCAGTTTCCTCTGGAGGGTTTGCGCTCTTCACGAGGACGAGCTTTATTGACTTTGAGAACACGATCCATCCATTCAGCCCCATCCAAGTCTTGAATGGCTTCTTCTTCTTCCGCATCGGTTTCCATTTCTACAAAGCCAAAACCGCGTTTTCTGCCACTTTCGCGGTCAACCGGAAGCTGAACGCTCTTAACCGTACCATAATCAGCAAATACCTTTTTGAGATCCTCTTCTATGACGTTGTAGGAAAGATTGCCAACGTAAATAGTCATTACTTACCTCTTAAAATCAAGTGGTGTGCAGAGATTGGAATTCGGAGGTAAGCGAGTAGGACTTACACTAAACAGAAAAATTCTTCCTGATTCCAGCATAAACTGGGCTACCGATACCTAATCCAGGCTATATTATAGCATGATTTTTGACCCTGACCAGTGAATGAGAAGGAATCTGCCAATCTCAACCAAATTGTTGATCAAGGGTTAATTTTAATTGTGGAGGAATCAATTCCACCCCAAAGACCTGGGCAAAGGTTTCAGCGACCTGGGAACGGACTTGTTCTAGGGTAAGATTGGGAATAAATTGAGCTAAACTGCCCACAGGTCGATGAGCAATACCACAGGGAATAATCGCTTCAAATCCTTGCAAATCCGGGCAAACATTCAAGGCAAAACCGTGCATGGTAATCCACCGACTGACTTTAATGCCAATGGCTGCGACCTTAATGCCATTAATCCAAACTCCGGTTAAACCGGGAATGCGCTCTCCAGGAAGGTCATAGAGTTTTAAGACTTGAATTAAGACTTCTTCTAGCTGCCGTAAATACCAATGTAAATCAGGGGTGTAACGTTTCAGGTTTAAAATCGGATACCCCACCAACTGCCCTGGACAATGGTAGGTGACTTCGCCACCGCGTTCCACCCGATGAAGCTCAACGGGACTTTGGCGAGGATCAAACTTGAGAAATTGCAAATCACTTCCTTGCCCCAAGGTATAAACCGGGGGATGTTCTAATAAAATCAACACATCATCGAGATCGGGATTGAGCTTTCGGTCTTGAACCAAAGAGTGTTGCCAGTTCCAAGCGACCGCATAGGGAACCGAGCCGAAGTCATAAATTTGACACAGGGGACGCACAATCATCGTTAAAAAACAACGAAACCTATAGATAGATTAAACCATGTCTGTTAATATAATAAGTAAGAATACTTAAATTAAAGGCAAGGAGAAAAAGGAAAAACCCTACAAGAGAACCACAAAAAAATCAAGACCTTTTTGACAAAACTTAACTTAAAAAAGTCAAGAATTGTCACAGGATGAAAAAGATTTTAAACGGGTGAAGTTTGGTATCGGGTTAGTGTTAAGGTGAGATTATGCCCATATTATGAGCGGGAGGGAGCTTTATGAAGCTTGTTATCCAGGGTAAAAATGTAGAAGTTACGACTGCAATTCACGAATATGTCCATCAGAAGATTACAAAAGCTGTCAGCCATTTTGAACAATTGACGACAGAAGTTGATGTGCATTTGTCAGTTGCTCGGAACCCTCGGATAAATCCAAAACAAACCGCAGAAGTGACAATTTATGCGAACGGAACGGTAATTCGCGCTCAAGAGAGCAGTGAGAATCTTTACGCCAGCATTGATCTAGTCGCCGACAAAATTGCACGGCAACTGCGGAAGTATAAAGAGAAACGTCAGGATAAAACCCATAATCTACCTAAAACCGGTGAGATCGTTAACGAACATCCCGTAGTTGAAGATTTGGTGGGGAACCGTGCTCCTGAATTGCCCCAAGAGGTTGTTCGCACAAAATATTTTGCGATGCCTCCAATGACAATTGATGAAGCTTTGGAACAGCTTCAATTAATTGATCATGATTTCTATATGTTCCGCAATGCCGAGACGGAAGAAATTAATGTGATCTACAAGCGTTCTCATCATGGAGGTTACGGTGTGATTCAACCCCGCCATGGAGAAGGAGGAAGCAATGGTAAATCCGCTCAGGGCAATACTGAGGTATTAAGTTCATCCAAATCTACTAAAGCTTAGGTGAATAGGGGGTTTGGCTGTTCGTCAAATCCCCGACTCGCCTCAGCAGTATAGCAGGAGTGGGTAGAGACGCGCCCAGAAGCTATCGCAATAGTCTACGGCATGAACTAGCTATAACTTACGGCATGAGTTCCCCTAGGCGCGTCTGATCACGAGTCAGCAGTAAAACACTTCAGCAAGGCTCACCGCCATCATTGATGTTCTCAAATCAGCTTCGAGTCAGATCAAGGTAGAAGTTCTGTTTTCAGTGTGAATCGCTCAACAAAGACTTTGATTAAATTGAACAATTTGAATGACAGTCCCCAGCCAATCACGAAGCAAGGTGGGGAGCGATAGGGATGAACGGGTTGGTTGGTTTTGAATATATTTCTTAAGAACTTCAATTGGTGCGCCTCCCCAAGAAGCAAAATTGTATTAGTGAGACCAAAACGAAACTTTACCCTAATCATGCTTTTTAAATTTTATAGAAAATTCTTTTTTAAGTATTCTTGCTGTAGAACTTTTTAAACTTCCAACAACCGTAGCAATTCAATTTTTAGGACGGAACTCTAAGAGGATGTAGAGAAACGTTTTATTTAATCTATTAAACATCAATCATTTATTTCTATGATCAACAAATTTAAACTTCTAAAAAATAGTGGAAAATTGAAGTTGATAAAAATAATGTTGCTAGTTGGCATTGGTCTTTTTTTTGTGTTTGCATTTCCAATTTCAGCACAGGAACAATTTAAACCTTTATTTCAATCTAATACTGTTGCATCTGTGACTTTAGATGGACGAGCGATTTTTAAAGTTAGCGGAGCCGAAAATTTAACGGCTCAAGAACGAGCCGAAGTGATTAGTAGTAAATTACAACAAGCTGTAACATCAACACAACCTCTGGAGGTTGAAGTTAAATTCATTAATCAACAACCGACTATTTGGCTGAATAATTCCTATTTACTCACGGTGACTCAGGAAGATACACAAAATCAAAAGGTTCCTGAAGATCAAGCTCAGATTTGGCGTTCTGAACTGGAAGAATCAGTGAACGAAGCTCGGAAAGAACGCAGTATTGATTTTCTTAAAAAAGCAACCTTTAAAGCCGTTTTAGCACTCTCTTTGGGAATTTTACTGCATTGGGGATTAGCTCAGTTTTGGTATTATTCTCTTCGTCGCTTTTTGCAGTTATTTTTGACGTCTCCTAATCAATTATCGGATTCAGAAGATCTCCCTCATAACTTAGAAATATTCTTAAGTTTAACCCTAACAGGTATCAGATTAGGATTATGGACAGCCATTGTTATTTATATTACTAATCAATTTCCGTTTACACGAATTTTAAGCTATCGATTAACAGGAAGCTTAATTTCTACCCTAACTTCTAAACTGATTACCATTAATAAATCGTCCTATTCTATTCCTGATTTATTAATTTTAGTCAGTTTAATTTGGGGATTAATTACGTTTGCCAAAGTAACCACAGATATTTTGCAATCCCGTGTCTTAAATGCTACTCGAATTAGTCGAGGTGCTCAAGAAGTTGTTGCTGTGATTTTCAGATATGCCTTTATTTCCTTGGGAACTGTTGTTTTATTACAAGTTTGGGGTTTAGATTTAAGTTCTTTAACGATTTTAGCAAGTGCATTAGGAGTGGGAATTGGATTTGGATTTCAAGATATTGCTAAAAATTTTGGCAGTGGTTTAGTGTTGTTATTTGAACGTCCCATACAAGTGGGAGATTTTGTCGAAGTTGGTAATTATATGGGAACTGTTGAACGAGTTGGTGCACGGAGTACGGTGATTAAAACTTTAGATCAAGTTTCTATTATTGTACCGAATTCTCGTTTCTTAGAATCAGAACTCATTAATTGGCATCATGATAATCCAATTTCAGGTTTGCGCTTATCAATCGGTGTAGCTTATGGATCGAGTGTAGAGATTGTAAAAGACCTTTTATTATCAGCTGCAAAATCAAATTCTGAAGTTTTATCCGTTCCCTCTCCTAATGTTTTGTTTAAAGGTTTTGGAGAAAATTCCCTTAATTTTGAACTCAGGGTTTGGACATCAAAACCTAGCCGTCAGTTTATGATTAAAAGTGATCTTTATTTTAAAATAGAATCTTTATTTAGACAACATAAGATAGTCATTCCTTTTCCTCAACGCGATGTTAATGTTAGAGGTAGCGTTCCTTTAGAATTGTCTCCTGAATTACAAGTGATGATTCGTCAATTAACCGATGCTCGAAATAATGATAACTCTCAATATCATTCTAATTCTGAAGGCGAAAAATCTAGTTCTTAACTTTTATTGATGAGGTTTAGGACAAGTTTTCTGCTACCCCCAATACAGGATGGATAAGTGCTATCCTATCCTTAAATTCCATAACGTTCTCCTGAAAAAATGACGGCTGACGACTAGAAGCTTTTTCCCCTCTATTCTAATCCGTTCCCTATTCCCGATTTCCTATTTCTTGATATAGAATAGTTATAACTTAATTTTGCCAATCTATTCATTATTTGAATGAACGTTATTTCTACCACCGACCCTAAAAACCGACAGGAATTACAGAAAATTGTAGGAGAAGCCAATGTCCAATCTTGGAACGAAATCGAGCTTCTGCGACAACAACAGATCAAACAATCCCTTGTACCTGAAACCCTGCAAGGGATAATTTATCCCCAAACCCAAGAAGAATTATCTGAAGTTATTACTTATCTTCATCAACATCATTTGAGTATTTTACCTTGTGGTTCTTGTAGTAAAATGGATTGGGGAGGATTAATTAAAACTGTAGATTTTGCCGTCAGTACCGCAGAAATTAACCAACTCATTGAACACGCCGTTGGAGATTTAACTGTTACGGTAGAAGCGGGGATGAAATTCTCCCAATTACAATCAATTTTAGCTCAAGAAAACCAAGTTTTAGGATTCGATCCCACCTATCCCGAAACAGCGACCATCGGCGGAATTATTGCGACAGGTGATACGGGTTCTCTGAGACAACGTTATCGCAGTATTCGCGATATGATTTTAGGAATTTCCATCATTCGTTATGATGGAAAAATTGCGAAAGCAGGGGGTCGAGTTGTTAAAAACGTCGCAGGTTATGACTTAATGAAATTATTCACAGGTTCCTATGGAACGTTAGGAATTATTAGTCAAATTACCCTGCGTGTTTATCCAAAACCAGAAGCTTCAGGAACAGTTATTTTAATAGGAGAACCGGAAGCGATTACCCAAGCGAACCAAACTTTATTATCCTCAGCTTTAACTCCTGTTGTGGTGGATTTAATCTCAGCTAACCTTTCAAAACTATTAGGATTTGGAGATCAGATTGGTTTAGTTGTTCAGTTTCAAAGTATTCCAGACAGTGTGCAACAACAAAGTCAACGCTTAATGGAATTGGGAGAAAAGTTAGGGTTAAAAGCGATTTATTTTGATGCTGATGAAGGGAACTTATGGCAACAATTAAAACAACAAATTTGCCCTTCTGAATCTAACGCTTCTATTCTGTGTAAAATCGGTGTGACTCCCACCTCTGCGGTCAAAACCTTAATGAAGTGTCAAACTTTAGGAGTGATTCATTCAGGAGTGGGTTTAGGGGTATTACGCTTTGAAAGTGTTTCTTCAGAAACGCTGTTAAACTTAAGAAAATGGTGTCAATCTCAAGGCGGTTTTTTATCAATTTTAAAAGCACCCCTAGAACTCAAACAACAGCTAGATGTTTGGGGATATTCAGGAAATGCGTTAACGTTAATGCGTCAAATCAAACAACAATTTGATCCGCAAAATCAATTGAGTCCGAATCGCTTTGTCGATGGAATTTAATTAATTGCTAAATTATTTAAGGAGAATTTCAGGAAAATGCCAACCTCTGAACCTGTTGTTGAATCTCAATTCATTTCCGCAAAAGATAGTAATTTTTTAGGTCAAAACCCCCATTTAAACCCTAGTGAAATTCCAGGGTTTGACGCAACGAATCCTCCCAATCCTAATTTAATTAGTACCTGTGTTCACTGCGGATTTTGTTTATCAACTTGTCCCAGTTATCGAGTGTTAGGAACTGAAATGGACTCTCCCAGAGGACGAATTTATTTAATGGATGCGATTTCAAAAAATGATGCGTCTTTAGCAGAAACAACCGCCCAACATTTTGATAGTTGTTTAGGGTGTTTAGCTTGCGTTACGACTTGTCCATCTGGGGTTAAATATGATCAATTAATTGCCGCCACTCGTCCCCAAGTTGAACGAAATGTACCGCGAAGTTTACCAGACCGTTTAATTCGCGCCTTAATCTTTAATTTATTTCCCTATCCCAACCGTTTAAGAGCTTTTTTAATTCCACTTTTCATTTATCAAAAATTAGGATTTCAAAAACTTGTCAGAACAATAGGTTTGTTACCTAAAATTTCACCTCGTTTAGCCGCTATGGAATCCATTTTACCGGAAATTACACCGGATGCGTTTCGAGAGGATTTCCCCGTGATTATTCCCGCCCAAGGAGAAAAACGTTATCGAGTTGGGGTGATTTTAGGTTGTGTTCAACGATTATTTTTTAATCCGGTTAATGAAGCAACGGTGAGAGTTTTAACCGCTAATGGGTGTGAAGTCATTATTCCGAGAAATCAAGGCTGTTGTGGGGCGTTACCTGAACATCAAGGACAAACAGAACAATCTCATACGTTAGTTAAACAGATGATTGACCGATTTTCGGGAACCAATGTGGATGCTATTATTATTAATGCGGCGGGATGTGGTCATACTTTAAAAGAATATGGTCATATCTTAAAAGATGACCCTCAATATCGAGAACAAGCGGAAGAATTTTCGGAAAAAGTTAAAGATGTTCAAGAATTTTTAGCCGAAATTGGTTTAACAAAAACCCTGTATCCTTTAATGGAAACAGGAGAATTAACCTTAGTTTATCAAGATGCTTGTCATTTATTACATGGACAGAAAATTAGTTCCCAACCTCGTCAAATTCTGCAACAAATTCCAGGGGTAAAGTTACGAGAACCCCTGGATGCTTCCTTATGTTGTGGGAGTGCGGGAGTTTATAATTTATTACAACCGGAAATCGCCGAAGAATTAGGACAGCAAAAAGTTGAAAATTTAATGAATACGGGTGCTGAATTAATTGCTTCTGCAAACCCAGGTTGTTCGTTACAAATTAAAAAGCATTTACAATTACAAGGAAAAGATATTCCTTTAATGCACCCCATGGAATTACTGGATTATTCCATTCGAGGCATAAAAATTAAATAGTTTGTTGTTGGGCTTTATCCCCTAAATTTCCTGTTAAAGCCCAACAATAACCTGAATCTAAAAAACTACCTTTAATGATGAAGATCAAGCAATATCAACAAATTATTTTAATCAGTTTAATTACTTTAATTCCCATTGGGTTATGGAGTAAATTTTATAAAGGGCCGTTTGATTTATGGCTCAATAATTCTGTAGGTGGGATATTTTATGAAATATTTTGGGTGCTTTTAATTGTTTTAATGAATCCTACCTTATCCCCAGGATGGACGGCTTTTTTTGTCTTTATTATAACTTCTAGTTTAGAATTTCTCCAACTCTGGAAACCGCTTTTTTTAGAAGTCATTCGTGCCACTTTATTCGGTCGTTTATTACTCGGAACAACATTTTCTTGGTGGGATTTTCCCTACTATATGATCGGTTGTGGGTTAGCTTGGTTAGGCTTGAAATATCTTAAATATTCTTTGAAATTAAAAGATTAAATGAGCGACTAAGTGTATAATAAAAATTAAGTATGGGAAGCTAATTTATCCGCCCATCGAGTCGTTTCAGGTAAACGATATTTAGTAATACAATTTAAAACATAATCAATAGAGGTTTCTAAACTCATCCGATGACCTGGAGAAATATAAAGCGGTCTAACATTGGTTCGAGAACGTAAGACTGCACCGATAATTTCTCCTTGATCTTTTAACGGTGTCCAACTTCCTTTTTCCGTTGGTAAATGATCATGTTTTCCAATTAATAAAGATTTAGCAGCCCCAATGGTTGGTTGATTCAGTAATACTCCTAAATGACAAGCTAACCCAAATCGTCTAGGATGGGCAATTCCTTGACCATCACAGATGATTAAATCTGGTGTTATTGTTAATTTTTCCAACACATCTAAAATCACAGGAACTTCTCGAAATGATAAAAACCCTGGAAGATAAGGAAACGTAGTTGGACGTTGAGCGATCGCCGTTTCTTGTAACGTTAAATCAGGAAAACTTAAGATTGCTACCGCCGCTTGAGAAATTGTATAATTGTCTTTAAATCCAACATCCACTCCGGCTACATATTTCACAGTTCCCAATTGATCCGTTGTTTGAACTAAGGATTTAAGTTGAGTTTGAATTTGGAGTGCCTCTTCAACGGTTGTCGGCCAAGTTTCCGGGGGTTGAATATTCATGGTTTTCTAGGAAAAATCAACGCTTGATTTCCAAGTTTTATTTTAAAGAAAGTATAGTATTTTTGATGAATCTTACAAGTTTAAAGACAGGTATCAAAAATTTATAATTTTCCAAACTCTTAGGGTTTAGAGAACTCGTACTCGCCTGTTGCCAAGCTAAAGACGGAGATGCCATTACCGTGATCACTTCGGGGTTACGAGATCTAAAAAAGTTCATAAAGCCATCAAAGTACATCGGCCCGCCTCTGGGATCTCCGGGTGATCGTTGTGCACCCTCAGAAATTAATTCAACTAAACGGGGTATCACTCGACGATGATAGGCACAACAATGGGTTAGCATAATGCGTTCTTTGGGATCAGCTTTGACAAAATAAGTTGAAGCTTTTTGGAGCGTTTGACCATGACCTAAATAAGCAAAATCCCATTCTGTTGTGGCTAATTCTTGTAAAATTGCATCTTGATTTTTTAAGAAATAACGGCTAAAATTGCAATCATCTTGTAAAATTAAAACTTTCTCTAATCCCGCTTCTAATGCTTGATTTAAAATTGTATATTGGCTGATGACGCATCCTCTAACACTCGCTTTAGGGAAACCAGCGGCTTCAGTAAATCTTAAACCGGGAAACCAAATCACTTTTTCAGAATCTAAGTTTAAGCGATCAATCTGAAATTTTATGCGATTAACCCGTTCAGTTCGCTCAGGTAAAAAAACAATATAGATTCGATCAAAGTAGTGAGATAGATTCATAAATTTGGGTTCAATAACAAACAGCTAGAAGTCATCGATCCTTTGAAAAAGTCATTATAAGCTACAAAACTTGGAAGTTCTTCAAATTCTAGGAGTTACCCCTAACTTCGAGGAGAAACTCCTATCTTAAAATGAGTGATTAACAGTTCACAATCAACAGATTAATACTGTGTTCCTGTTTTACGATAATGAACAGCCGTAACTCCTTCTGGATTTAATAAATGACCATTACTCACTGTGGCATAAATTACCCAATGATCGCCACATTCCATCCGATTTTTTACCTCACATTCTAAATAAGCTAAAGCATCTTTCAAGATTAAACAACCATTCGATGCTTCTTCTGTTTCGATACCAACAAAGCGATCTTCTCCGGGTTCATATCGTTTCAGAAAATGTTTTCGGAGTTGTTTCCCTTCCTGCAAAATATTTAGAACAAATCGATCTCCAATATGGGTTAAAGGTTCCAACGCCCGATCCTTGGCGACAGCGACGGTAAACCCCGGAGGGTTAAACGTGGCTTGAGACACCCAGGACGCTAACATGGCGCTGTACATCTCCCCCCGACGACCGGACACCACACACAACGAACCCACCAGACGTCCCATCGCCTGGGCGGTACGATCAGCCCCTGATGACGTTGCTGTGGGACGAAACGCCCGCCGTTTTTGGGTACGTTTCAGGGTTTGAGCAAAATCAACCGCCGCTTCTTTACACATTTGTAACGTGACATCGGTGGGGGCAAATTTTACCCGAATGGGTTCAAAACCGAATTTATAACCTGCATCTTTTAAGCGACCTTCTAATAAATCAATCGCTTCTCCACTCCAGCCATACGACCCAAAAACACCTGCTAATTTATTCGTAGAAGCGGTATTTAAAATCACTCCTAAAGCGGTTTGAATTTGGGTGGGTGCATGACCGCCTAATGTGGGTGAACCAATAATAAATCCATCACATTTTTCTAAAGCTTCTTGAATTTCTGAAGATTTAGCGTATTCACAATTAATTAATTCTACAGCAACATCGGATTTAGTTAAACCTCTAGCGATCGATTGAGCAACGGTCGCCGTATTTCCATAGGCTGAGGCATAAATTAATGCCACATTTAATTCGTTAGATTTTTGTTTTTCACTCCATTGTCGATATAAATTGGTGAGTTCCGTCATCCCATATTTTACTAACGGCCCATGACCGGTTCCATAGAATTGAATCGTGGGTAAATCTTGAATTTTATCCAGGGTCGAGACTACTTGTTTCGCTTGAGCAGCATGAAGACAGTCATAATAAAACCGTCGATCATCGCTATAGACTGACCATCCTTCATCAAACACTTGATCGCCACAAACGTGCGCCCCAAATAGCTTATCAGAAAATAAAATTTCTGTCGCTGGATCATAGGTTAACAATTCATCCGGCCAACGGGGAGTCGGAGTTAAAATAAATTGTAATTGATGACCTTTACCTAAATCTAAGGTTTCTTCCCCCTTGATGACTAAAATATTTAAGTTTTCGTTTTCAAAATATTCTCGTAAAGCTAAAGCAGCCGGATTAGAACACACTAATTTAACCTGGGGCGATAAGGCTAATAATGCTTTTAAAGTCGCTCCCCGATTCCCATTAAAGTGACCCAAAATGATATAATTCAACTGTTCTAAATTTAAGCGACTTTGTAACGCTTCCAGGTAATTTTGGGTAAAGGATTCTCCGGGGGGATCAATAATTGCCGTTTGATCCGCTTCAATAATATAACTATTCGCCGTTGTTCCCCGTTGGAGAGAATATTCCACTTCAAACTTTAACCGATCCCAAGTGCGCGATCGCACAACTTTTGTATCCTTTCCAATTAAAAAAGCTTGAACATCACGCGGTTTTTGATTGGGCATAATCTTCTATTAAAAAGTCTTTTGATTGATTTTAAGCTGCTTAAATCACTCCCAAATCCCCTTTTTTTAGGGGGATTTAGGGAGATTGAATTCAGGTTAATAATGATTCCCGACTTTGCGATGGTGAACCGCAGGTAACACATCAGGATCACTCACCCGTCCGTTATCAACGGTGGCATAAACAATCCAGTGATCAGTTAACTCCATCCGACTTTGCACTTGACATTCTAAATAAGCTAAAGCATCAGTTAAAATCGGACAACCATTGTTAGCGATTTGGGTATTAACGCCTTCAAATCGATCCGCACCAGGCGCAAATCGTTTTAAGAAGTGTCGCATTAATTTTTGATAATTATTTTCGGCTAAAACATTCAGCACAAATTGATCATCCACTTGCATTAACGCTTCAATGGCTCGATCTTTTGCCACAGCAATGGTTAATCCTAATGGTTGAAAACTAGCTTGAGTCACCCAAGATGCTAACATTGCACTGGTGAGTTCTCCTTTTTGAGCCGTAATAATATACAATCCACCGCTTAAGCGTCCCATGGCTTTATCTAAGTTTGTATCCAGGGATTTCATTTGCTTAACGGTTTTATCTCGACTCAACCATTGTCCGATATCTGTTCCCGCTTCATCACAGGTTTGATAGGTGGTATCGTGGGGAGTTTCCGTAATCCGAATTGAAGGAAAAGATTGTTTTAATCCCGCATCATTGAGTTTAACTTGCAACGGATATAATGATAAATCATTGCCACCTCCTGACTCATATAAACCGTAAGCTTGTTTATTATGGGCTGATGCAATAATAGTATTAATGGTTTCTTGCGCCAGTTCAGAATTGACACCCGAAACAGGTGGCATTCCAATCACAAATCCCGCAGAACTCATCACTAATTCGCGCACTTCTGGGGGTTCAGCCGTGCGTAAATCCATCATTTCTACCGCCACACCTGTTTTTGTAATTCCGTGAGCAATCGCTTGGGAAAGGCGATCGCTATAGCCATAATCTGAGAAATAAAACACCGCTACACTGGTTTCAGATTTAGTTTGTTCCTGACTCCATTTCCAATAACGTCCGGTTAATTCCTTTAAATTATGTCGTAATAAAGGCCCGTGTCCAGTTGCAATGGTGGTAATTTCTCCTAACGGTTCCATGCGTTTCATTGCATTAATCACCGAACGAGCATTCGGAGCCATTAAACATTCATAATAAAACTGAAAATCCGGTTCAATGTCTGCTAAACTTTCATCGTAGGTCAAATCAGAACAATAGTGCATTCCAAACGCATCACAAGTAAATAACGTTTGGGTTTTCCGATCATAGGTAAAAATGGTATCCGGCCAATGCAAATTCGGAGCAAAAACAAATTCTAAAACATGATCATTTCCTAAATCTAAGGTATCCCCATTTTTGACTACTTTACTTTGAAAAGGAGTATGGGTTAAATTTTCCAAAAATTGAATCGCCACTTTTGCCCCAACCACCGTTGCATTAGGCGCAAGTTCTAAGACATCTTTCACTAACCCACTGTGATCCGGTTCGGTATGACTAATAATTAAATAGTCAATATCAGCCGGATTAATTAATCCCTTTAATGTCTCTAAATACAGTTGGCGAAACTTCCCGTGAGAGGTATCAACCAAAGCTGTTTTTTCCCCTCGAATGATAAAGGAATTATAGGTTGTACCGTTTTGCAGACCAAATTCTATATCAAATCTTTCCCGATCCCAATCTAGGGAACGAATGGCAGTGGTATCAACAGCAATGTCTTTAACTTCAATTGTTAAACGATTTTGTTTTACACGGTCAGTGAGGGCTACCATTCATGACCTCCTTAGATAATTGATTATGGCTTTTTAACGTATTCTCTATTGTGACATGAATTAATGGTAAAGATTTATTAAAAAACCTATAACCCTGTTAAGCTTTGCAAAAGTAAAGGTGTGGGCTGTGTGGAACAGGCCAGATGCCTGTTTAGTAGGATGTCAGGTGACAATGGCTAATCACTCATATAGCGCTACTTGAAGAGGGAACAGGGAACAGGGAACAG
>NZ_JBJUDF010000015.1:0-3120 GCF_046067725.1 Planktothrix sp. | reverse complement strand
ACCGCTTGATTATAAGGGCCAACAGGATTGGGTGCGTTTTCAGTTTTAATGATTTTACGAGTCATGTTTTTTTCTATGTCTGATAATGTGTTGATTGGGTTTGATAAATCTGGAGTGCTATCTTCAAGTTTATAGCATTCTCCATTAGGCATAATTGTATCTGTTAAGTTAACATTTTCAAAATTTACCCCATAAATATTAGCATTTGTTAAGTCAGCTTGAGTTAAGTTTGCGCCGTCTAAATTGGCATTAATTAAATTAGCTCCTCGCAAATCAGCTTTTTTTAAATTAGCATTTTTAAGTATTGCTTTTTTTAAATTAGCATTTTCAAGATTTATATATTGCAAATTAGCATTTATAAAGTTTACTGACAATAAGTTTGAATCACTTAAATTAGCAAACTCTAAGTTAGACGATAAAAAATTACATCCTTCAAATTTTCCTGCTCTTAAATTAGCTCGACTTAAATTTACCTTGGTAAAATCTACTCCATTCAAATTAGCACTGGCTAAATTAGCTCCTGTCAAATTTGCATTGGTAAAATTTGCTCGATTCAGATTAGCACTGCTTAAATTAGCTCCTACTAAACAAGCTGAAACGAGATAGGCTTGCTCAAGGGAAACAGATGTTAAGTTTGTATAACGGAAATCAACACCAGATAATCTAGCACGGCTTAATTGCATACCTGCTAAATTTGCACCAGAAAAATTAATACTACCTAAATCTGTTCCTTCAAGGTTAACATTATTTAATTGTACGTTCTGAAAGTTACGTTCACCTTTAGAACGTTTCTCTAAAAATTCTTTGATATCCATAATTCACCTCTTGATTATCCTTGTATTAGTTTATCATTAATATCTCCTCGTTCCAAAGCTCTGCCTTGTAATACTAAATAGAGGCTCTGCCTCTGTTATAATATTATGATAGTCTTCGGGTGGCAGAGCCACGTTAATAGCATTTTTAAATCGAACCTAGAAACGAGAGTTAGAAAGAATTACAAATAATAGCCAATAACTGTTATGATCAAAGATTGCGCTTAAATTAATATAGGAAATCCTAAACATGGCAAATGAAACCCGCAATGAAGTAGAAGTTCGTTCTCAGAAAGTCGATGACTTGAAAGCATTGGGAATAGAACCCTATCCCAGTCAGTCCGTTCAAAGGTCACATACCACCCAAGAGATTAAAGACTTATTTGCACAACCTGGAAAAGAATTAAATGATGGAGAAAGCGACCCCGACGCTGTTCCTTTAAAAGTGTGTGGACGTATTACCTTTAAGCGGGATAGTGGAAGTATTGGGTTTATTGGGTTAACGGATATTTCAGGAACTATTCAACTGAAACTAGAGAAAAAATTAGTCACAGGCGAAACTGGGTTATCCTTTAATCAAGTTAAAAAATATCTCGATTTAGGAGATTTTATTGCCGCCGAAGGAATAGGATGTCGCACCAACCGAGGGGAATTATCCGTACAAGTGGAACGCATTTTTGTGATTTCCAAAGCAACCATGCCCTTTCCTGATTCCTATTATGGCATTAATGACCCCGAACTTTGTCGCCGCCATCGAGAAATTGATTTAGTTAGTAATCCTAAATCCTTAGAAACCTTTAAACTTAGAAATCGGATTCTTAAAAGAATTCGGACTTTTCTATGGGATCACAATTTTGAAGAATTAGAAACCCCAGTTTTACAAGCGATTTATGGCGGTGCGGCGGCTCGTCCTTTCGTCACCCATCATAATGCTTTAGATATTAATTTATATCTGAGAATTGCCACCGAACTCCATTTAAAACGAGCCATTTGTGGTGGGTTTGAACGGGTCTTTGAAATTGGGAGAGTGTTTAGAAATGAAGGAATTGATAGCACCCATAACCCGGAATTTACCTCCATTGAAGTATATCAAGCTTATGCGGATTATTTTGATGTGATGACGTTAGTAGAAGATGTCATTTGTGCAGTGGCTGCGGATATATTCGGAGAAAAAACTGAAATTGAATATCAAGGTCAAACGATTAGTTTAGAACGGAAATATAACTATTCTGAACAATATCCTACCTTTACCGGGAACCATTGGAAAGTACAAACGATGGTGGAAGCGGTGCGAGAAAAAACCGGATTAGATTTTGATACCTTAGAGTTAGATGATGCTTTAAAATCGGCTGAAAATCTAGGGTTAAATTTATCAAAATTAGACACTCAAAGTTTGGGATATGTTCTTTATGCGGTTTTTGATAAATTAGTTTCTCCTGAATTAATTCAACCGACTTTTATTACAGAATTTCCGGTTGAAGTCAGTCCTTTAGCAAAACGTCATCGTTCTAAACCTGGATTTGTAGAACGGTTTGAGTTATTTATTCACGGAACAGAATATTCTAATGGTTTTTCGGAATTAAATGATCCTAAAGACCAACGGAAACGATTTGAGGAACAATTAGCCCAGCGAAATGCTGGGGATGAAGAAGCACATCCGATGGATGAAGACTTTATTCAAGCATTATCTTTAGGAATGCCAAATTGTGGAGGAATGGGAATAGGAATTGACCGATTAATTATGTTATTTACGAATACCGCGAGTATTCGAGATGTGATTATGTTCCCCACCATGCGAACCACTGTTTAAAAACAAAAGAGGGAACAGGGAACAGGGAAAAGTAAGCTGTTTTCTGATTCCCTTTATTATTGACTAATAATATGAAAATCATGTTTTTCCCGTTTCAGAAATTGAAGCTTAACCCGGATTAAGGAACAAAGAATCTAATATGAAATCCTTAAATCTGTGCTACAGATAATTGGAGAGCGCGTGAAGCCGTAAAAATTGCCCATTGCCAGAGTGCCACTTCCCTATTCGTAATTCGTAATTCGTAATTCATAATTCGTAATTCGTAATTCGTAATTCCCCATTGCTTTTTGTAGCATTCTTTTCAGGATTTCATATTACACTCTCCAGGGCGGGATCACCCCGCCGCTACGCTATCTGTGAAAATCTTGAATTTCTTGTAATTTTGCTTGAACTTTCCCTTGTGTCAGGTTAGATTCAGCTTGAGATAATCCCGATTCTAAACTGGGACAAACCCCAGAACGCCATAAATAAAACCCACCATTCCAAATGGCAGCCTTC
>NZ_JBJUDF010000014.1:0-43884 GCF_046067725.1 Planktothrix sp. | reverse complement strand
AACCAAAGGCGCCGTGATCGGATTGGGAGTCGTTGTGGTCGGGTTCGGTGTGGTTGGGGTGGGAGTCGGTGTGGTCGGTGTTGGTGTGGTTGGGGTGGGAGTCGGTGTGGTCGGTGTTGGTGTGGTTGGGGTGGGTGAAGGAGAGGGGGGAAGAGTTGGAGGAGGAGTGATGGGGGGTTGAGGTTGAGGAATAACGGGGGTCGGAGGTTCAACAATCGTTTCTAAGGGTCTAGGAAGTAATGGAGTGGATAATATCCCTGTGTTAGTTGTCGTGGTGTCTCCTTTCCTAGTTTCAGTAACCGCAGAGACAAAGGGTTGGTCTGGGTTGAATGTGATAGCAATTTCAGGTTGATTATTAAAGGAAGGGTGAATGTTAAACAGATTAAATACAATATTTGTGCTATTATTTTCTCGAATCCGGTGGGCTTGGAATTCGTTCATAGAATTGACCTCAGTTCTGAGTTAAGATGAACTGGATCATTTATATCGTATAACCTTAACAACTTGTAAATTTTTTGACTAAATTTTCCCTGGTCTGGCTGACACAATCTCTGACTTTTCCGGTTAATTTTATCAATAATACAGCCAGAAGACCGACCAACACGATTGCTTATGGTGGGGATATTTAAACTGAGTCTCTCATTTTTTTAGTTTTGCTACAAAATAATTAATTATTATTAGTAATAATAAGTCAATGAATTATCAATTTTACCCGATTTTAAAATCTTTTAAAATTTTGAAAAACTCTATGGCTATCTTACTGAGAAACCCGAAACACAAACCCTATTTTCGGTTCTTTCAAAGACTCTTGAAATTATCTTATTTTACGTTTAAATTTTTAAAAAAATATTTCTTGTTAAGTTTAGCAATCATCTTGATTCTATTCATTAATTTCAAACCTTCTTGGAGTCAACTTGTCCCCCATGCTTCAGAAATTCGAGGAGTTTGGTTAACGAATGTCGATAGTGATATTTTATATTCTCCTCAAGCCTTAAATTCTGGATTAAAACGGTTAAAATCTATTAATATTAATACCCTCTATCCCACCGTTTGGCAAGGAGGTTATACTCTTTATCCCAGTTCAGCCACTCAACAAGAATTTGGGATTTTAATTGACCCGCAATTAAAAAATCGAGATGTTTTACAAGAAATTATAACCCAAGGACATCAACAAGGTTTCACCATTATTCCTTGGTTTGAATTTGGATTTATGGCTCCTGCTCATTCAGAATTAGTTCAAAAACATCCTGATTGGATGACACAGCGACAAGATGGTAGTAAAATCAAACAAGAAGGCGTTGAAGAACGAGTTTGGTTAAATCCTTTTCATCCCGAAGTTCAAGAATTTATCTTAAACTTAATCACAGAAATTGTTAAAAATTATCCGATTGATGGCATACAATTTGATGATCATTTCGGCTTACCTGCGGAATTTGGCTATGATGATTATACGGTTAAATTATATCAACAAGAACATAACGGACAATCCCCCTCTCAAGATTTTTATGAAACCTATTGGGTACGATGGCGAGCCGATAAAATCAATCAATTTATGAAACGAACCTTTGAAACAATTAAATCTATCCAACCGAATTGTATAATTTCATTATCTCCTAATCCTTTACATTTCGCCTTACCTGCTTATTTACAAGATTGGTTTACCTGGGAACGAAAAGGATGGATAGAAGAACTGGTCATACAAATTTATCGTTCAGATTTGAAGCGATTTATAACAGAATTAGACCGTTCAGAAGTGACGTTAGCAAAAAACCATATTCCCGTCGCCATTGGCATTTTAAGTGGGTTAAAAAATCGTTCAACTTCAATGAATATTATTAAACAACAAATTAGCGAAATCCGTCGCCGCAAATTCGCTGGGGTGTCTTTCTTTTTCTATGAAAGTTTATGGAAGTGGTCAGAAACATCTGAACAAGACCGCCAAACTCAACTTTATCAATTTTTTCCCACCCCGGTCAACCGTCCCAAGTTGGTAGGCTACGAAGATTTTAAAAAAATCGATACTATATCACTTTTGTAAAAATTTAAATCACAAGAATTATTTATATTTTTTATAGTTAAAATCTAAAGTTTAAATAAAACTTATGGGAAAACTCTTGAAATTTAGGGCATGATTATGAATAGAAGGAAAAACACAGTTAACCAACACTGAAATCTGGCCAGAAATCGGGTTGCTTCTGTTGTTCACCTTTCATTCCTGAAGGTCTGTCAAGGTCTTGTGACCGAAAACAGAAACTACCCAGGTATATTCGTAGACCCTACATAGACAGTAAGTTGTCTACATTTCGGTTAAATCTGAATAAGAACGATGAATTTTATTGATTGTACCATGTCTTACCTAACTTTTGTTTCTCGCGAAACAACTTCCGTTGAATCCGCTCCGATTTCTCAATCTGGCCCCTTTAACCCACTTCGCTCCCAACCTCAATTTGCACCTCTGCGTCCCATTCGTCATTGGCTAGAAAGTATTAAAATCCAAGACGCTAAGTTTGCTCATCGCATCTGTCAACTCATCCCGGCTCAATGTCCGTTTGAACGAGATATTAAAGTTTTTGGTCGGGTTCTGTTTCATATTCCGCCATTATGTAAACTTAATCCTTTCTATGAGGAATTAGTTTGTTTACGGTTTCAAGCGTTATGTTATTTGGCGGATGAATGTGGAGAAGATATTTCCGCTTATTGTTGACTGTTAACTGTTGACTGTTAACCATTAATGGTTGACAGTCACCTGCTTTATCTATTTTTCCACTAACCAATGACCGGAAAAAATACTTTTAACACCTAAAGCAATTCGTTGTAAATCTTCCTGTAATAACGGAGGCCATTCAATGCCTCGGTTACGACCTGCAATAAATTGTTGCTGACTTTCTATGGCTAATTGATGTAAAGCTAACACTAAGGCTTTTTCAAAGGTTGACCTTTCTTTTAAGGTATCATAGGCGATTTTTAATGCTAATAAAATAGCTGTTACTTGACCCGGAATGGGGGGTTGACCTTGCTTTAAACGCATCAAAAATGCATCGGGATTTTTTTGTGTTTCTAAGGCTATTCCTTGGTCGATTAAAAATTGATAAGCTGTTTTGTAATCCATTTAATTAAGTTATTGTGTTAGGTTTTTTATTATACCAAGTCTAAATAATTTGTGATCAAGACTTGTAGGGGTTAGGAGACCCAACCCAAACGATTGTTATATTTCAAAAAATCGACCCATATCCGGGTATATGGGCAAGGAGACCTCGCCCCTACGGTTTTGTCTCTAAAGAAACACAATGGGAGATTGGATGTGGGAACTATAATTTCTACACATTTTAACACTAGATTCTGCAAAACGGAGGGTTAAGGAGAGGCGAACTTGACCACTCATATTACAAATTGAACGATGAATTAAATCATCAGTAAAAAAGATGAATTCTCCGGGTTTTAAACAAACAGGTAATGCCAATTGTTCTACATCGGTTTTGACCTCAAAAAAAGGATTTCCACTAAAGGGATCATTCATTTTAACTGAACACAAAGAGTTATATTTTTCAGGTAAATATTGAAATCCGTTCCCCACATTTACTTCTGTTAAAGCTAGATAAGCATGAATAGTTTTTCCCGTTTTTGTTAATAACTGAGGATATCGGTCTTGATGCCAAAGGGGAATTAATTGTTGAGCGGGATAATTGACCCATAATTCAGAACGCCAAAGAAACAAAGATTCTCCTAAATATTCTCGAACTTTTTCGAGTAAATAAGGATTTTGACAAAGTTCAAAAATAACAGGAGAATCCAAATGGCGTTCCATGTGAAATTCCCGTTTTAATCCTTGAATGAGTAATAATATTAATGAGCCAAAATTTCCGGTTTTGAGAAATTGATAACTATTAAATAATACGGGAATCGGAGAACGAGGTAAAACAGTCTTGAAAATCTGTTTTTGAATTTCTTTCAGTTCAGTTTCGGTTAAATTTAAAGAATAAGGCCCCCAGATGCCATCTTCAGGGTTATATTGAACGGGAGTTTGTACAATGGGATTAGATAATCCCGTCCAAAATAAACTTTTTTCCCATAACTGACTGGCTAAGTTATCATTAATAGCAATATCCGTTAAGGGCATCGGTTGAAGATTTCGATTTAAGAATTGACCTTGAACTGCATTATATTCAGTGTTAGTTAAAAATTTAATTATATTTTGACTAATTTTTTGAGGAGAATTACCAATTTTTAAAAAGCGACTTAATTGATGCCAAATCGTAATATTAGATTGAACAAAACCCGGATGAAATGTATTGATTCTGACGGAGGTTCCCTGCAATTGATGTTGTAAAAGATACCGCATCAAGAGTAATAAACACATTTTAGAATCTGCATATAATTTTAGAAAGTTCAAAGGCGTTTTTTTCACCCATCGTTTCCAGTCCAGATTTTTTGACCCTAACGCCACATCAGAACCAATGAATAATATTTGACTGGATGCTGATGATTTGAGTTTATCTAATAATAAATAAGTTAATAAAAAATGTCCTAAATAATTGGTTCCCCAAATTAATTCAAATCCTTCTTCAGTCGTTCCTGATTGATTAAAAATACCTGCATTATTAATTAATAAATTTAAAGGAAGCTGTCGTTGTTCAAAACGATTCACACAGCAACGAATTGATTCTAATGAAGCTAAATCTAACGGTAAAAATTCAACTTTTCCTTGATTAGTTTGCTTTTCAATATAATCAATAGCTTGAGCAGCTTTGCGTTCTGAACGACAAGCCATTAAAACATGATATCCCTGTTTAGCGAGTTCTAATGCGGTGCTTAAACCTATTCCAGAACTCGCTCCGGTAATTAAACAAACTGGCGGTTTCATATTCATTCAACAGGGCATTGCTTGGGTACAATCTTAATCGAAAATAGGTGCTTATATTCCATCCTTTAATGTTGGCTACCCATCCGTCCCCTGTAGAGACGCGCCATGGCGCGTCTCTACGTGGGTTTATGGGACTTATCTACTGTCAATTTCAGGATTTGTATTTCTTCGAGGTTTGCTCTTTGTAAATCCCCCTAAAATAGAAGGATTTAGAGTAATTGAAAACGGGAATTTTAATTTAACAATCTATTCCCATTCAATCGTTCCAGGCGGCTTAGAGGTAATATCATAAACCACCCGATTCACGCCCCGAACTTCATTCACAATCCGATTAGAAATCTGTTCTAATAAATCATAGGGAACCCGTGACCAATCAGCCGTCATGCCATCTTCACTACTCACAAATCGCAAAACAATCGGATAAGCGTAGGTGCGATGATCTCCCATCACCCCAACACTTCGCACCGGAAGTAAGACCGCAAAAGCTTGCCAATAATCGTGATAAACTCCTTGTTTATTGATTTCTTCCCGAACAATTAAATCCGCATCTCGGAGAATATTTAACTTTTCAGCCGTGACTTCTCCTAATATCCGAATCGCTAAACCAGGGCCAGGAAAAGGATGACGTCGAACAATTTCTTCGGGTAAACCAATCGAACGCCCGACTTTTCTGACTTCATCTTTAAACAGTTTTCTTAGGGGTTCTACTAATTTAAACCGTAAATCTTTCGGTAATCCTCCGACATTGTGATGGCTTTTAATTTTAACCGCAACTCGTTCTCCCGTTTTCGGATCAACATTAGTATCGGCGGATTCAATTACATCAGGATATAATGTCCCCTGAGCTAAATAATCAAAAGGCCCTAAACGAGTTGATTCTTCTTCAAAAACTCGAATAAATTCTCGACCAATACGTTTCCGTTTTTCTTCGGGGTCTGTGACGCCTTCGAGTTCTTTTAAGAAACGTTCACGGGCATTAACATATTGAACAGGAATGTGAAATTGTTCTTGGAATAATTTTAATAATCGTTCCGGTTCTAATTTCCGCATGAACCCTTGGTCGATAAACATACAAGTTAAATTATCGCCAATTGCCCGGTGCATTAAAAATGCTAACGTTGAAGAATCAACCCCACCCGAAAGCGCTAATAATACCCGTTTATCTCCAACTCGCGCGCGAATTTCTCGAATGGATTCTTCAACAAATGCTTCGGTTGTCCAAGTGGGTTGACAACGACAAATATGATAAACAAAATTACGAATTAAGGCTTGACCGCCAATAGAATGAACCACTTCTGGATGGAATTGCACCCCATACAATCGTTTTTCATGGTCAGCAATGGCAGCACAAGGCGTATTCTCGGTATGGGCTAAAATTTCAAATCCAGCCGGTAATTGAGTGCAAGAGTCCGCGTGACTCATCCACATCGTTGCGCCTTGTTCGACATTGGTGAGTAAATCCGTTGGGTCGTCAATTTGTAAAGACGCTTTGCCATATTCTGCCCGTTTTGCTCGTTCTACGGTGCCGCCGAGTTGTTTAACCATCAGTTGCATTCCATAGCAAACCCCTAAAACGGGAATTCCCAACTCCCACAGTTTGGCATCACATTCGGGTGCGCCTTCATCATAAACAGAATTGGGGCCACCCGAAAGGATAATTCCTTTGGGGTTAAGCACTTTGAGTTGTTCGGCGGTGGTGCGATAGGAAATGACTTCAGAATAAACTTCAGTTTCCCGAATGCGACGGGCGATTAATTCGGAATATTGCGAACCGAAGTCAAGAATCACAATCATTTGTCGGTTTAATGGGGTGACTGAATGATCAGTTTCTTGAGGTTGAGTGGGGGTTTGAGTCTGAGGAGACATATTGAGTTTAATCTAAGGGATAGAAATTCAAAGGTTAACAACTATAAAATCCCAACCTGCTCTGGTCTTACTCAAAAGCATCATCGAGGAGGTTTTCAAGGATAAATCACATGATTACAGATTTAGAGAGCCTGAATGAGCAGTTATGGGTCAGGATAGACGCATCTTGACAACAGCCTTCAAGAGTGATTCAAATTAGAATAACAAATTTGCTGTAAAAGTGTATCAGCGATTTCACTTGTGATGATCATTTTACGCTTACGGTCGAACATTAGGGAACCTACCTTGACATTTTTTTCACAGTGGGTATAAATATACGTCTGGGATCGGTGATCAATGGCGGTTGCGATCGCTTTATACACCCGATTCACCCAATTTTCCCCCGTGATTGTTTCTAATTCTCGCAGCAATTGTAACCCATTCTCGGCTGTTTCCTGGTTCAAAATTCGTTGTAAATCAATGGTGGGTAGTCCGACCTTTGCAGCATAGGCGGTTAATATTTCTAAGCGACCATCGGCGAGATGATGATGGGTATGAAAAATTCCTCCCGCTAATTTGATTAATTTGCCATGATAACCTAATAATAAAATAGACTGCACTCCCGCCAGGCTGGCGGTGACCAACATCGGCCCTAACCAATTGGCTGTTTTAACAATTTGTTTTGGTGGAATTCCGATTTTTTGGGCAAAATCTAATCCATTTTCTCCAATACAAAACACTAAACAATCAACTTCTTGGGCTTTTTGTTGCAATAGAGTTTGATATTGTTCTAATTGTTCAGGAACCGTTAAAGGTTGAGAAATTCCAGTTGTTCCTAGTAAAGATAATCCTTCCACAATTCCAAACGCCGCGTTAGAAGTTCGGGTGGCTAATTGTTTTCCTTCGGGTAAAATAAAAGTGATTAAAATTCGGTCTTGGGGTTGTAATTGTTTCTCAAGATTGGCTAATAATAATTGTTTAGCATACCGATAAATAGCCGTATGTCCGGTTTTTTCATCATAGCCAATTCCCTCTCCACCTTGAATCACAATATTATCCGAAAGTTGACTTTCCCTCGCTTTTTCAGGGGAATGAGAGGGTAAATTTTTCACCCATTCCACCATCGCCCAAATCGGAGTATTGCGAGTTAAATCTAAATTATCTCCTGGATCAGAACGAGTAATTGCTAAAACAGAATAATCTGTTAAACAGGCAATTTGTTCAATGGGAATATTCACAATTTGCGCGGGTTTGATTAAATCAATCGTTACTTGTTGAATCAATTGATTTTTATTTTTTAAATATTGTAATGCCGCTACCGCAGCCGCACAAGCAAAAACCGGAAGTGTATATCCAGAACGAGGTTGATTTGTTGTCATGTTTAATCAATTTACCTCTTTGAGTAACTTTTTCCAAAAATCAGTTATCCTAGATCCCAATCAATGACCCTTAAGTATAACCATGATTAATATAAACTGGGATACCTTTTGTTCTGAACTGTCCGAAATTGAAACAATTCAAGAACCGAACCAACGCCAAAAACTTTCTCAAGACTATTACCATTTTAGCCCAATTTTACAACCGTTACTCAAGGATAAAATCGGAGATATTGTGGTACGTCCTACCACAGAAGCGGAAGTTTTACAAGTCGCTAAAGTTTGTGTGAAATATAAAGTTCCTTTGACTGTTCGAGGTGCGGGAACCGGAAATTATGGACAGTGTATTCCCTTAGAAGGAGGAGTGATTTTAGATCTAACAAAATTGAATCAAATTAACTGGATCAAACCCGGTTTAGCTTGTGTAGAACCCGGTGTTAAATTAGCAACATTTGATAAACAAGCACGAGAAATAGGATGGGAATTACGCATGATTCCTTCCACCTATCGGACTGCAACAATTGGGGGTTTTATTGAGGGAGGAAGTGGAGGAATTGGGTCTATTACTTATGGACAATTACGTGATCGCGGTAACTTACAAGCCGCACGAGTCGTGACAATGGAAGATGAACCTCGCATCATTGAATTAAGAGGAGATCAGGTGCAGAAAATTAATCATGCTTATGGAACAAATGGCATTATTACAGCCTTAGAAATCCCTTTAGCTCCTGTCTATCCTTGGGCTGAAATGATTGTCACCTTTGATGATTTTATGACCTCGGCTCGATTTGGTCAAGCCTTAGCATTATCCGATGGAATTATTAAAAAATTAGTTTGTGTTTGTGCTGCACCCATTCCCGCTTATTTTGCCGCATTTAAAAATATTATTCCCTCTGGAAAAAACGCTGCATTATTAATGATTTCTGAAGCCAATTTAGAACCGTTTCAAGAATTAGTTAAGGAGTATGGGGGTACAATTTGTTATCAAAAATCCTCCGAGGAAACTGGAAAAGGAAGCACCCTAATCGAATATACCTGGAATCATACCACCTTACACGCTCGTAGTGTTGATCCATCTATTACCTATTTACAAACTTTGTTACCTGCGGATCGAAAATTAGAATTATTAGAACATCTTTATGATCATTTTGGGGATGAAGTGATGCAGCATTTAGAGTTTGTCAGATTACAGGGAGAAATGTATCCCATTGCTTTACAATTAGTTCGATTTACCACCGAAGAACGGTTAAATGAGATTATGAATTATCATGAAGAAAAAGGTGCGATTATTTTTAATCCCCATACTTATATTTTAGAGGATGGTGGCATGAAAACGATTAATTTAGAACAATTACAATTTAAACAAGAAGTTGATCCCTATGGATTATTAAATCCAGGGAAAATGAAAGCTTGGTTAGAACGAGAAAAACATCTTGAAAATTAGAACCCGTAGGGGTTGGGTCTCCCAACCCAAGGGCAAAACCCGTACCTTAACACCAATAAATTAAGGCTTGTTAATTAAAATTTTGCCCTCTTTATCAATTTTTAAAGGTGTTTTCGGAAAATCTTTTTGAATCAGATTACGAATTAAATTAACACTTTTAGAACGCTGATCTAACGCTGGAATTCCTTGGGAATTTAATTGAACAGGAATAATTTTTCCTTCAATAAAATCTCCTTGAGGATTAACTTTTGCTTCCAATATTAACGAATATCCTAACTCTCCAACCGTTGATAAAGTCCGATATCCCATAAAATTTCCTAACGAATAAGCAATTAATTTTCCTTTATAAAGTTCTAACGCTCTGGGAACGTGAGGGCCATGACCTAAAATTAAATCTGCCCCCGCATCAATCATACTATGGGAAAATAAAACTAAATTCCCGCGATTTTCTCCATAGAAATATTCGGTTTTATTTCTAACATTTAATGCCCCTGTTCCTTCCGACCCACCATGAAAGGAAATCACCACGAAATCAGCATTTTTTTGAGCGGTTTTAACTAACTTTTTACCTGCTTCTATATGACTTAAATTATTATGATACTCATAATTACTAAAACCAATAAACGCAACTTTTACCCCTTGAACTTCATGATAAATAATTTTATTTTTTTCTCCCACTGCTTTGATCCCGACTTTTTGAATATTCTGAATTGTATCTTTAAAACCGGATTCAAAGAAATCAAAGGAATGATTATTGGCAACACTCAAAATATTAAAGCCTGCATCTTTTAATAAAGCAGTATATTCAGGAGGAGTGCGAAAAGCAAACACTAACCCTCGACCAATCGCTTTGGCACTATAGGGATATTTCGTTAAGGTACTTTCAAAATTTCCAAAGACAATATCCCCTTTTAATTCAGATTTAACTCCTGCAAATAAAGCATTTTTGTTGCTCGATAATTTATTATAAGGATAATTAGTACCAGGAATAATGTCTCCAACCGCCCGAATGGTAAGTTGTAAATCAGGATTAATCGGATTTTGCAGGGTTTTTAGAGTGAATTGAGAAACGGTATTTAGATTTTTCAGGGTCGCTTCTGTGGGAATGGGGGAGGAAGTAGAAACAGGTTCCACTGCGAAGGAAAAAGAAGGAATTTGAGATAAATTAGCGGATATATTTTGAGGAATTGTTGTGAAAAACGAGGTGATTTTTTGATAATTTTGGTTCAGGAAAAATCCTGATAACGGCAAAATGATTAAACTAACAGAACCTGCAATTAACCAAGGTTTAGAAATCAAAAATTGAGGAGTTTGTTTAGGTTTTGGCGGGTTGACGGGTTGAATGTTTGTTGGTTGAGGTACACAGACAACTTCCCGTAAAACCAGAGTTTGAGTCCAACCCGGTTTTTTCTCACCTAGACGGGTTCCAGAAATCGTCACAGACCCAATAGAATCAGCCTCTAAGCGCATCAAACCGTTATAAACCACCCGAATACAAGTTTCAGTATCGGGAAGGTGTTGAGACTCTAAAACCACGTTAAGATGGTAGCCTTGACGGGTAGCTGTTGCTGTCACCCCGTTGGGTTGCAGTGCTTGATTAATTAAAATAGCGATCGCCGTTGCATCACCTGTTTTGGCCAGTGCGATAGTGTTGTGGTCACTCACTCCGATGTCCTCACACCTGATTTAAGGGGATTAATTGAACTGATTTTCCTATTTTCTAGGGTCATTTCTCTGCCGAATCCACCGAACACGAGTACAATAATCAACAGTTTATCGGATCAGGGCTGTAAACGGAATCCAACAGCCATGATTTTCAACCAGCAGATCATCTTAAGAGGATATGACATTGGCTGTTCAGTATAGCTACAATAAAACTGGCACTCGTTTACCCCATCGCATCCTGATTACAGGAGGGGCTGGATTTATTGGATCAAATTTTGTCCATCATTGGTTTAGTGCTTATCCTGATGATCGGGTAGTTGTTTTAGATGCCTTAACTTATGCAGGAAATCGCAAAAATTTAGCAAGTTTGGAAGATAAGCCGAATTTTCGGTTTGTGCAGGGGAATATTTGCGATCGCAACTTAATTGATCGTCTGTTACAAGAAGAACAGATCAACACCCTTGCTCATTTTGCCGCAGAATCCCATGTTGATCGTTCAATTCTCGGCCCTGATGCCTTTGTTCAAACTAATGTTGTTGGAACATTCACGTTATTAGAAGCATTTCGTCAATATTGGTTAACCCAAGGTCAACCCGAACATTATCGGTTTCTGCACGTTTCTACCGATGAAGTTTATGGCAGTCTTAGCCCTCATGACCCGGCGTTTACAGAACAAACTCCTTATGCTCCTAATAGTCCCTATTCTGCCTCAAAAGCCGGAAGTGATCATTTAGCAAGAGCTTATTATCATACTTATGGAATGCCCACCATTATTACCAATTGTTCTAATAATTACGGCCCCTACCATTATCCTGAAAAACTAATTCCGTTAATGTGTATTAACGCTTTATTAGGAAAACCCCTTCCGGTTTATGGAGATGGTCAAAATGTCCGAGATTGGTTGTATGTTTTAGATCATTGTCGAGCTTTAGATACGGTGATTCATAATGGCAAACCTGGGGAAACTTACAATATTGGGGGCAATAACGAAGTTAAGAATATTGATTTAGTTAAAATCTTATGTCGAATTCTGGATGAATTAGCGGTACATTTACCTGTAAAACCCTCTAATCAATTAATTACTTACGTTAAGGATCGACCCGGACATGATCGACGTTATGCGATTAATGCCAGTAAAATTCAAACTGAATTAGGGTGGGCTCCTTTAGTTACTGTCGAAGAAGGATTACGTCAAACCGTTGGCTGGTATTTAACCCATCGCAGTTGGTGGGAACCTTTATTATCAGAGGAATATCAAGATTATTATCGACAGGTTTATCCGTCTTAAAATAGTAGAGACGTTGTATACAACGTCTCTACGTTCTAAAAATCATTTAATTCAGCAATTATATCTAAACTATCTTTATTGGCTTTAGCAACTGGGCAAATAATATCCTGTAAATATAACTTACCTTCTTGATAGTAAAGATAAAGTTTCCAACGTTCAGCTTCATCAATTCCCACGCAATAAAGTGGGATTTTTGTTCCTTTAATTCGTTTTAATTTTGACTTAAAAAAGCGTTGATAACGATAGCAAGATTCATCCTGAAGTTCAGCTAAAACTTCTAAAAAACGACCTTTTAGTTGTTCAGGAAGTAGAGTTAAGGCTTTCCGAATAATTCCCCGTTCATCCACGAGTGACGGTGGCAACTGTACCATTGTTTGATTTGACCTCCATGATAGTTTTTTGGGGTAAGAAACCTTGATAAATTGATGATCCAACTTCCTGATAAACCTGGGCTGAAACTTGACTATCAACGACTCTAAATAACGTAATCAATGTCCGATTAAACAGAGGATCATCATCAATAGTTAAAATCACTCGCAGGTAATAATTGACAATAAAAGAATAGAGAGATGAAGTATAATCATCTAATAAATCAAATTGATAAAATTGATGTAGTCGTCTTTCAGGATCTCCTTTATTTGTTAATAAAAAAGAAGAATATTCATGAAGCTGTTGCAAAATAATAGACTGTTCAGCTTCACTATAAGTTTTTAAATCCTGTTCAAATTCTTCAGTAGACTCGAATATAATCTCCATAACCTAAACTCCAAAGTCAATATGCTTAAGATTCTGGACACAAACAGAGCATTAAGTTCTGTTCTCCCCTCCTATCGTGAAAACTACAGCAATACTCAGATGTTTGATCGATGCTAATACTGAATATTTTACGGGAAATTTCCCCTCTGGAAAAAATATAAGCAATCGCCAGGAAAAATTAAGATTTTCTAAATATACTCTCTGATTCTATTCTTGATTCCTGATTTCATTTTCAGAATATTATCTGAAATACCCAGAGCATCATTGTATCCTGATTTGCTATTTTCTAACTTTTAAGTTAACTCAGATGTTTCATTCAAGAGATTAGATAAGGTATTTGCTAACTTTTCTCCAATTCCCTCGACCCAATTTTCATCTTGTTTGGTATAACTCCGAGGGGTATTTGCCCCTAAAATTAAAACACCTTGATCACCGAGGGGTTGACAGATAACACCTTGTGTATTTTCCGGTAAATAATCAAATTCAATTCGCCCCGGATATAACGTTAAATTCACTAAATAGATGGGTTTCTGTTTCTCTAAAACCCGTTGTAAAATTGCCCCTGGTTTAACCGTTGGATTTTTTCCCAGTATTCCTCGTCGTAATAAAACTTCTCCTTGATAATAAATCACCACAGAACGGGTCACGGTATTAGTTAATAATAAATGAGAAGCCCAGGCTAATTCGGTTTGAATCAATTCGGGTAAATCCGGTTTTAATTCAAAGCCTTGTTCCCCGACTAACTCAACGGCATCGGGAGATCTCGGTTGAATTTGTTGCCACAATAACCCCGTTAAAATTAACACGGCACTTAAAATCACTCCCAAGGCATCAGAACGGGCTTGAGAGTCCAATAATTGCGGGGTTAGCAATCGATTGATCAGCAGGAATACCCCCCCTAAACTTCCTGCAAATATCGGTAATAATCGTAAAACCCGATTCCGATCTGATGTCGCCATAACTACATCTGAAATTAAGCGCAAAAATGACTGTTAATTTTGGCAGAGGTCAGGAAGAAAGGTTTTGATGGTTACAAAGTGCGGAGTGCGAAGTACGGAGTACGGAGTGCAAACACTCAACCATTTCCCTCAACTCCCCCTGCTCCGCCTGCTCCCCTGCTTTAACCAACTTCTCCCGGTTCAATAATCCGTTGGAACAGATAACCCGTTCCCCTGGCTGTTAAAATTAATTCAGGATTGCTGGGGTCATCTTCCAACTTGGCACGCAGGCGGGAGATATGAACATCAACCACACGGGTATCCACGTGACGTTCTGGAGTATATCCCCAAACTTCTTGTAAAATTTCAGAACGAGAAAAGGGTTCACCCGAACGACTGACTAACAGTTCTAATAAACTGAACTCCATGCCCGTTAAGCGGATGCGTTCATCGCCTTTGTAAACCTGTCGCTTGTTGGTATCAATTCTAATATTGCTAACCTGAATGACACCGGAACTGGGAATCCCCGATGCTCCATTTTTGTCAATGCGACGTAAAACCGAACGAATTCTGGCTTCAAGTTCCTTGGGAGAAAAGGGTTTAACGACATAATCATCCGCCCCCAATTCTAACCCGGTAATCCGATCTGCGACATCTCCCAAAGCGGTTAGCATAATAATGGGGATATCGGATTCTTTGCGTAACTCTTGGCAGACCCCATACCCATCTAATTTAGGCATCATCACATCCAAGACCACTAAATCGGGGTCAGTTTTACGGAAGGTTTCTAAGGCTTCTTCTCCATCGGCGGCGGTAACGACATCGTAACCAATCATGGAAAGGCGAGTTTCCAAAATTCGACGGATACTAGCCTCATCATCAACGACCAAAATTTTTTCTTTATGATTTTCCAATGGATTTCAACGCTCCCTTAGTTGTATTCAGTGACAGTTTTGATAAACAACAGTTAGACTTGCATCCGGTGAATCTCAGGAATTTTTAACCCAGAGTCACATCTTTGCCTTTGGACACCTAGAGCCAACGGCATCAACGGACGTAAATCTCAACTTATGTTAAGTTGAGTTTGAGAAATGTATTGATTTTTTTACCTTATCATTAAGGGAACCCGGATTGAGATCCCCAATTATACGGATGGATTCGTTGGATACTGATCATCGCTGTAACAAAAGTTTAATCCTCTTTCCTGCCAAGATGAAGCGACTTTAAAGTTTTTTAAAGTTGTTTTAATTTGAGGTTGTTGTGTTTTAGCGTTTTCTTGCATTTCAATTGATGATTCTGAACAATGCCAAAATCTCGTACTCTTTATGTTTGTCAGGAATGCGGAGCCGAATTTTCTCAATATTTTGGTCGCTGCTCTGCTTGTCAAGCGTGGAATTCCCTTGAAGAACAAGTTGAACAACCTGCTCCCACCTCCCTACAACGGTTTAGTTGGAGTAACTTGAGTGGAGAACACCCAGAGGGTTCATCGGAGGTGACAAAACCCGGACAACCTCGGTCTTCCTTCCGATTATCCCAAATTTCCGATCAATCTCAATCCCGAATGCCATCGGGTTATGGAGAATTAGATCGGGTTTTGGGGGGTGGCATTGTTCCGGGTTCGTTGGTGTTAATTGGGGGTGAACCGGGAATTGGTAAATCAACGTTATTGTTACAAGTCGCTAATCGTTTATCTCAGACCAGTCGGGTTTTATATGTCTCGGCGGAAGAATCAGGACAGCAGGTTAAATTGCGATCGCAACGTTTAGGGGTGGGGGTTGAGGAAGAAGATCAAACCCCTAACCCAGTAGAAAACGATGATCAATCACCTCCCCACTCCACTAATCCCTTTACGGAACAACTCAAGGGTCGGCGTCATAAAAAGTCGAATCCTCCTGAAAATGGACATCAAAAACCTCCTAAATCAGAGGAAAAATTATCAGAAATTAGAAACCATAAAAGCGAAACTCAGGATTTATATTTACTGCCAGAAACGGATTTAGAAGTGATTTTAAGAGAATTAGAATCGCTGAAACCTCAGTTAGCAGTGATTGATAGTATTCAAACCATTTATTTTGCCAGTTTAACCTCTGCACCGGGTTCGGTGGCTCAGGTGCGGGAATGTACCTCGGCTTTAATGCAGGTCGCCAAACGAGAAAATATTACCTTATTAATTGTCGGTCATGTCACCAAAGATGGCGGCATTGCAGGGCCGAGGGTTTTAGAACATTTAGTCGATACGGTATTATATTTTGAGGGCGATCGCTTTGCTTCCCATCGCTTATTACGGTCGATGAAAAATCGGTTTGGAGCCACCCATGAAATCGGGGTGTTTGAAATGGTGGCTCATGGATTAAAAGAAGTCCCTAACCCATCAGAATTATTCTTAGGGAATCGAGATGAATTTGCCCCCGGAACTTCAACGGTGGTAGCGTTAGAAGGCACTCGCCCCATTGTAGTCGAAATTCAAGCGTTAGTCAGTCCTGCTAGTTACGGTTCGGCTCGACGAGCGACAACTGGGGTGGACAGTAGCCGATTATTACAAATTTTAGCCGTATTAGAAAAACGAGTCGGAATTCCTTTGTCTAAATTGGATGCTTATGTAGCATCGGTGGGAGGCTTAAAAGTCGAAGAACCCGCCGCCGATTTAGGCATCGCTATTGCCATTGTTGCCAGTTTCCGAGATCGGGTGGTTGACCCACGAACCATTTTAATCGGAGAAATCGGCTTAGGGGGACAGGTGCGTCCGGTGTCTCAACTCGAATTACGACTGCGGGAGGCGGCTAAATTAGGATTTAAACGTGCCATTATTCCAAAAGGTCAAAGTCCGGCAGATTTGGGGTTACAAATTCTTCCGGTTGCTAAAGTCATTGATGCGATTATTGCTTCAATTCCGGCTCAACCTCCCTCCTTCAATGATGAATCCTAATCGGATCTGTTAGACTGTGAATGAATCAGGGACATTTTGACGGTGAATCTTCTCATTGGTCACTCATCTCAAAGTTTGAATCAATGACGATATTGACGAAAATTTGTATCGGTTGTGAACAGAAATTCAGAACCCAACGGTTAAGAGATCTTTAACGTTCTGTTGTTCACTTTCCCACTGATTCTTGAAGCATCAAAAATCTAAATTCAACTCAAGCAATTTTCCCATAACCCATCTAAACTAGAAATTCAGGGTCACTCACTCCACATCAGCTTACTCACAACGACAATGTTAATGCAATCCCTTGAACGTGCGAAGGTCATCAATGGTCGATACTTAGGTTCGGTGGGTTTGATGGCGATAGCCTACTGGCTTATTGGAAAGGTGACAACTGAATATTTAATGTTGAGTCCCATCCAAACCTTAGTCTGGCCGAATGCGGGAGTTGCGCAAGCCATTATTCTTTTATGTGGTTATCGCTATTGGCCAGCGATTACCTTGGGTTCAGGGTTCTCCTTGCTGGGTACTGAACACATTTCTGGAATGATGGTAGCATTCTCTAGTATCGGCGCAACGTTGCAGGCTTGTTTGGCGACTCAATTGCTGAATCGGATTGATTTTTCCCCCCAACTCAAACGCCTCAAAGATGTTCTCGGATTAATGATTTTAGGGGGAGTGATTGCCACTTTAATTAATCCGACCTTGACCTTGATGAGTGCTGGGTTAAGTGGTGTCATTCCTTGGGAAGATTTTAGAGAAACTTGGATGATGGGATGGTTAGCTAATGTTATTGGAGTCTTAGTGGTGGCTCCGGTACTGTTAACCTGGGGAAGTGAGTTTCAACGTTATTACTATCGCTATCACACTCCGGCTTCCCCGATTTCATCTTTTCTCAATGCCTTATCTCAAAGTTTACCTTTGGGAACTACAAGGTTACGCTTGATTGAACGTTCTCCTAGTGAATTTTTTTGGGTTCGTCAACTTGAAGTTGGGGTTTGGTTATTACTCTTATTTGCTTTAAATTGGTTTGTCTTTTGTTCTCGAACTCGTGCGGCGACGATTCGTTTTCCCTTGGAATATTTGCCGTTTCCGTTTTTTGTTTGGGCTTCTTTACGATTTGGTCAACGGGGAACAACCCTAGCTCATTTGATTACGGCGGGTTTTGCCGTTTGGGGTGTGGCGCGTGACAGTGGGCCGTTTATGAGTCGGGGTACGGATACGCCTCAAATTTTTTCTGTCCAGGCGTTTATTTTGGTGATGGCTATTACGGGTTTAGTGTTAGCTGCAACGGTGACTGAACGCCAACAAGCCGAAATTAGTCTGAGAAATAGTGAGGCGAGTTTAGCAAATGCTCAACGCATTGCTAAGTTAGGTCATTGGGATTTGACGATTAAAAGTTATGAATTATTTTGGTCGGATGAATTGTATCGAATTTTAGGAACAACTCCCCAGCGTGTTAAACCGAGTTTTCCTCAATTTTTAGATTTTGTTCACCCAGAAGACCGAAGTTTTGTTCAAAATTATCTGGATCAATTGTTATTTCAACAAAAACCTTATTGTATTGATTATCGTTTGAGATTAATTAACGGTGAGGAACGGATTGTTTTTGAACAAGCGGTGATTACTTCTAGTCATATTACCAGTACCATTCAAGATATTACTGATCGCAAAAAAGCAGAAATTGCGTTAAAAGCCAGCGAAGAACGCTTTTCTAAAGCTTTTAGTGCCAGTCCGATTGGGATTTGCATTATGACGTTAGTTGAAGAATTCTTTTTAGATGTTAATGATAGTTTTTTACGTCAATTGGGTTGGAATCGAGAAGAGGTACTTCACCAAACTCCAGAACAATTAAAGATGTGGGTCAATCCTCAACAACATTTGAAACTCAAAAAACAATTGCAACGTCAAAATCAAATGAGTAATGTTGAGTTAAAAATTCGCCAAAAATCAGGACATATTCGAGATTGGTTAGTTTCTATTGAATTAATTGATTTAGGGGGAATTTCTTGTTTACTGATGATGGCGAATGATATTACGGAGCGTCAACAAGCTGAAGAATTGAGAACGGCGAAAGAAGCGGCTGAATCTGCCAACCATGCTAAAAGTTTATTTTTAGCTAATATGAGTCATGAATTACGAACGCCGTTGAATGCAATTTTAGGTTACAGTGAATTGTTAATTGAAGATGCTGAAGTCTCTAATCAGGGAGAATTAGTAGGAGATTTAAAAAATATTTATGTTTCTGGACAACATTTATTAACCTTAATTAGTGAAATTTTGGATTTCTCAAAAATTGAAGCGGGTCGCATGAATTTCCATTTAGAAACCTTTAAAGTTGCTACGTTACTTTGGGAAGTGGAAACAACAGTTACACCAGCAGCTATCAAAAATTCTAATCAGTTTATTTTAGATGTAGCTGAAGATGTGGATATGATGCACACGGATTTAACGAAAGTTCGTCAATGTTTATTAAATCTCCTGAGTAATGCTTGTAAATTTACCGAAAATGGTCAAGTGACTCTTAAAGTTTGGAAAGAGGAAAGCGACCCAGCTAACAGGACTTTTAATCCCCCTCATGACTCAGAAAGCCTGAGTTTTCAGGATGAATCGATGAACGACATTCCTGATCTTTCTAAAGCTAGTTCAACCCTGATTGTGTTTCAGGTGATTGATACAGGAATTGGGATGACAGCTAAACAGTTAGTAACAGTTTTTAATCCTTTTACTCAAGCAGATGAAACCACCACTCGCCGTTATGGTGGCACTGGATTAGGATTAACAATTACGCAAAAACTCTGTCAAATGATGGGTGGGAATTTATCGGCAATGAGTGAGTTAGGTCAAGGTTCGACGTTCACGATGAAACTTCCTCAAACATTATACTGTTTACCCGGAGTTTCCCAAGATCAGGTGTCTAACTCAGATTTTTGACACTCCCACCCATTTTTTTGATGTTAAAGGATTTAACAACGTAGAGACAGTCCGGGTGCATAAGCTTCCACAACTTTACCCGTCACCGAACAGGTAATCATTAAATAGTCACAACGATGACATTGAGTTTGAGTGACTTGATGGGTGTAAGACCGCTCTGCTAATGTTCCACAATTAGGGCAACGAACCGTTTGTTTAGTAGCCATTGTTCATCCTTTGGGTTCCACCCAATTTATAATTTTTGCCAAATCCAAATTTTATGTTTTTATAGCAGGGAACAGGAACTGCGATTGACTGGGAACCGGGAGGAAAAGATTTCTCTATGCACGGTTTTAGCATCAGTCTATTTCCTAACACCCCTGGCGCGACTGCTATATCTTTTAAGATTCATAAAAACGGTGAAATCAGCGAATATTCTGTTGATTTGGGGTCAACAGATTGATTTTATTTGTTCATTATTTTCTGAAAAGATCGTAACACCCTGACCCCGTTTTTAGAATCTGTCTTTAGTTATAAAACCTTGATCCCCAATGTTAAATCCTTAAAATCCACCAACTCTTCCCCCATTGCTAGATTAATTCACCTAATCTATTCTTAGGCTGTCTTTAACCGCTTGAAGCTGAAACTTAACAAAAATTTAAGCCTAGAGACTGAATGAGCAACATTTTTTAGTTAAAAAATATTAAGCGTCAACTCTTAACAATTAAATGATTAAGTTCCCGTTGCATCGCTGTTTTCACCCGTTGATAACAAATATCAACATACTCTCGATCATTCGCCGCTTCTCGTCCATACCGTTCAAACTCAATCACCGGACAAATATGAATCTTGATTTTGGCAGGAAGGGGAAAATTGGGTAACGGCCCAATTCCGATTCCCCAAGGCAACCCTAAATAAATCGGAAACACCTCTGGGTCAAGATCTAATAACCAAGGCATTCCTAAGTGGTGCAGTTGTTTCACCCAATCGTAAATATCTGTGAGCACAATTAATGTATCGTGGGCACCAGATGAAATCACCGGAACAATAGGAGCTTTCTCCCGCAATGCTAACTTAATAAATCCTTTACGACCTGCTAGATGAATTCGGTTGCGAAGGGCATGGGGACGAAACACATCTTCACCCCCACCTGGATAAACTAAAACCGTTGCATTTTGTCGTAACGCTGCCATTCCCATCTTGGGATGAGCTATCACCGCTCCACACTGTACCGCCGAAGCAGCAACGGCTGGAGAAACCTGCCAGACTTTCGGGTGCATCAGTCCGTAAAGCAATCGTTCTGTTCCGAAGCGACGACACCAAGCATACAACCCCATAAACATATCGGGGGCGGCTAACCCTCCATTATGGGAACCGACTAGCAACATCTTATTTTGAGAGGGAAGATTTTCCCAGCCAGTGGTTTCAACCTGAAAATAATGGTCATAGAACCAACCTAAAATCGGCATTAAGGATCGGATATACTCAGGATCTCGATCCTGCAATGACCAACCTGTGAAACGGGAATTGAGGGAGAGGTTGGCAGATGGGTCAGGGTTGAAGAAGGGGTTCAAGGTCGCTCTCACGGTAAACTTTGCCTTCGTCAAGATACTCTAGTTTTGAGAAAATTGGCAACCCATATGAAAAACTGGGTTTTGGGGAAATGACTATTGCTTTTTATCTTAGATCACAAATTCGGTATTTTGTCAAGTCCCTTCTCCAGAGCTTCGGCTATTTTCCCTAAACATCGTGTCTCGTTGGGTCGATATTTTGTCAGAAAACCTCGATATTTTACGAAAGAATGGGAGTTATAGACGCTGTTTTTACCAATAGACACAATAAACCCTTGGGCGGTGTTTCCTTGAGTGTACCAGAACCCCTATAATTTCGTCAACTTTTTGAGAAAAATTCTCAGTCAAATATCCAAATTTCCTGACAATCTTTTAAAGAATTAAATGATTTCGGATAAAATATAAGAATAACTTAAGACAATTAGACCAATAAACTGTCGTGTGGGTGAGTGGGAGTGTCAACAGGATCTCTTCCCCTCTGATGATCATTCTCACCCACCTTGGTCAAGGGATCTGTTAAATCAATCGAGTCAGTGTTACACCGTTAGGCATAGATTCATCAATTTTAATTTCATAATCATAAATACTACGTGGAACAGGCATCTTGCCTGTAATTTCAATCTTCTCAAAAAGTTTATGAGAGGCATAATTTCCCCATTTAGACTCATGGGAAAATACAAATAATCCCTGACAATTCATCGCTGGTCGGGCTGCACTTCGATCAAATTCCCAACAGTTTGATAACGCTTCCCAGAATAATTTTAAATCCGCTTCTGAGGCTTTAGATAATGCCGGATTATAGTGAATCTCGATTCGATATAATCCATAAGGAATCAGTTCTTTGCGCCCCATTGTTTTGTTATCCTTTCCTTCCTTTGCTTCCGTCGTTGCACAACGAGTAATCGTAGCGGAAATTGGCAAAATAGGGTCAACAGAACGTCCCCAAGAAACTTGTAACGGCCCCCAAACTTGACCCGCTTTCAATCCAATAGAAAGCACGGCCCCAAACATCCGAATATCATAGAAGTTTTCAATTAGCCAATCTTGAACTTGATTCTGTTGTTCAGGAGTTCCTCCTTTCTTTTTGTCACTAACAGTAAGCTTTAACTCTGTATAACCCCGTTCAATTGTTTCACGGAGAACACCACCTTCTTCAACAAAAATCTTATATTGCGAATCAGTTTGAGTGATTGCTACATAGTTTCGTACCTTTCGTTTTAAACAAGCATCACTCATTAATCCATGACGAGTTTCAGGGTCAATTCGGGGCTGATTTCCGGCATCAGGATCACCGTTAGGATTACCGTCACGACAATCTACTAACAAAATAGCATCGTGTTTTTTAGTGGGGTCATTATAAATCATGGCTTATTGTTCCTGTTGTTCTGACGGGTTTGATTTATCTTTTTTCGTGAAAAACTCTGAGCGCATTTTGGCAAAGCCAATAAAAAATAAGGACTGTTGACGAAGGTTAAAATTGTCGGGTAAATCTTCAGGGTTTACGTGAACAAATTCTTGATCGAGTAAATGTTTAAGATAACCCATTCCTTCTAATGCTTGAAGATGATGAACATAACAACCTGGGTATAAACGTCCAAAAATTTGAGATGGGGTTGAAGATAAGGTTTTAAGAGAACGGGTTACATTTGTATCTTCCTTATCCTGTTGGCGTCCTTTCATTTGTGCCATGTGCATCAAAAATGCAATTCTGCCTAAACGATAGGCAATAACATCTTTAGGTTCATCCATATCGGGTTGTTGTGTGTAAAAAAGTAATGCTTTTGCTCTGTCTTGGGATTTAAAAGTATCCTGAACAACACAAATTCGGTTAAGGAGTTTTTGAGCATATTCATCGGGTAATTCTTTTCCCAACAGAACAAAACCCATTAAGGCAGAATCAATGCGGGTTGTGTATTCTTTGTTCGGGTCAAGAAATGCAGCATTACGAAACACCCAAATAGGTTTAACCCAGTTGTCAAAATATTTTTGCAACTCGCAGAACCGACTGACATTTGCTGAGATTTCTTGAGGTGTAATTCGGTTAATTCCATTCATGGCTACCCGTCCAGAATTACCTTTTAAAACACCAAGATAAAAATTAGAAGAATAAGGATCTTTTGTGTTGATGGCATTTTCAGGACTTGCTGCATCGATCCCCGTAAATAAACCCGCTAATTGTGCAGCTTCAGGATCATTCCAGACCTGGGGGTTAATCCCTTCTTGGTTATGATCGCCCCAGAATAGGAACATTTGATCGCCGAAACGATGATGATGGTGATCGCTAGAAAGCAATAACTCAACGGCTTTTAAAATGCCTGTAGCGGTATCAAACCCGATGGGTGCATTATCATTCCCTGACCATCCCCAACTTTGATAAGCGGATTTATCAAAACTAGAAATAGCAGCCCCGGTTGTTTGAGTATTAGGAACACCCTTAATTTTACCCGGAAAGGTATTAATTAAAATGGGTTTAGACTCGCCTGTCAGAATACATTCCCCGTCAATTGTTTCCTGTTTTTGGGTAAAATATTTTGCCCAAAATTTCTGAACAGATGGAAGATTAGTGACTAAACATTTATCTTCATCCTGGGAATAGTAGACAAATACAAACTTATCTCGTTCCCCCAAAGCACTGTTTTTTGGGGCATATTCAAGGTGTTTTAATTCCTCTAAAATTTCCTCTGGGTTGGCTTGATTAAGGTAATCAATGACTGCTTTAACTAAAGGTTCAGAGGTTGCTAGGTGACACTGTTCTAATAATGCTCGATAAAGTTCCTGGCGGCGTTTTCCCCGTTCTCCGAACCCAAACAAATATTCTCCAGCATCAGCAATTAGAATCGGGTTATCACTATTTCTAGGTAAATCAGGTAACATCAACCGTTTACCAAAAGAATAGGTAATTTTTTCCTCTCCTTTTTTGTTGGTGGTTTTATGTTCGGTTGTTAGTAAACTAATTCTGTTCCGATCTAAGTTAATTTCATAAATTGCTAGAGATTCTCCATAACCGAGGGGGGAAAGTTGAAATTGCTGAGAAAATTGATAAAGTTCAGCTAACATTGCACAACTCCATCTCGCATCACGGCATCAAAGAATTCCGGTAAAACTCGACCTTTGACGATTTTTTTGCTGATGGAATCAAACCATTCAACACTACCTTTCGGGTCAGGAATATAGTGCATTTTTTTGAGAATTCGACCTAATTTAAAGGTTCCCAAAAGTTCAGGATCGATTGTTTCACTCCCATCAACAGGTGCAAAGTGGGCGACGTATTCTCGACATCCTAAACAGGGTTGACGATAACATTGACCCCGTTCAATACGTTTAGAAACTTGAGCAAAATATTTGTCAATGGGTTCTGTGGCATGGGGGGACAATTTTAAGGAAAATTCAATCACATAAGCGGGATTTTTGAGGACAACATGATGGCGTTGGCTTCGATCATCTGTGATTAAATAACGAGCGGTTTTGTCTTTTTTTGCCCAACTTTGTACTGTTCGGGGACTGATTTTGTTCTGTCCCATATTACGAAATATGGATTGATAGCGAATCGGATTCAAGACCGTAATAGAATGGATGACATAATCTATTTCCGGTTTCCAGAAGATGGCTTTTAAGACTCCTTCTGCTGCCGATGGTGTCAAAATTGGGTAGGTATGAGGATCAGCCTTTGTTTCAGGGCGGGTAAATAAGCCATACTCACCCCAGATTTTTAGCTTCATCTTCTATATGGGTTATAGAATAGTTATATACTAACACATCAATCTTCATGTTTGCAAGAATTTCTGAAAATGGAGATCAACAACTCCTGATTGACCATTTACAAGGGGTTGCAGCTAAAACTCGTGACAAACTTCCAGATTTTCTTAAGGAAATGGGCTATTATGCGGGGTTACTTCACGATTTAGGTAAAGCCAAACCCCTTTGGCAAAAATACTTATTAGGAGAGGAATCAAGGGTTAATCATTCCTTTGAAGGAGCAAGGGCAGCCATTGAACTGTCTGGAAATAAAAATCATGTGATCGCCCATGTAATTCGAGGACATCACACTGGATTAAAAGATTTGTTGAGATCGGATACTTTTGACACAGAATCGACTCAGTGGCAATCTTGTCTTAACCTGATTTTACCTGATCTTCGGTTCATCCCCCATTTAGAAATTGAGGACATTTTTAAGCAGGAATTAGCGATTAGAATTTTATTCTCAGCTTTAGTTGATAGTGATCGATTAGATGCTCAATTGTTTGAATTAAAATGTCAAAGCCCCCACGAGGAGGGCTTAGTTTATTCTAAAACTAATCTATGTTTCAATCCCGTTGGTTTTTCAAAATCGGAAAGCCAACTTAACAGAATCCGAAAGCAATTTCGAGATTCTATTTGTCAGTTTATCACCTCTGATCAAAGTTTGTATCGATTAGTCGGTGCTTGTGGAATTGGTAAGACACTGACCAGTTTAGAATTTGCTATTGAGCATTGTAATTATCATGGTATGAATGGCATCATTTATGTGGCTCCTTTTAAGTCGATTTTAGATCAGTCTGCTGAAGTTTACCGCCAGCAATTAGGGGATGATATTGTTCTCGAACATCACTCAGATTTTGTTCCTAAACCTGGAGATGAAAAGAGTTATAAACTCTCTTCTCAGCGATGGGATAAACCTGTGATTTTAACGACGGCTGTTCAGTTTTATGAATCTATTTTTAATAATAAACCAGCACAGTGTCGGAAGTTAGCAAGTTTGATTAATCGAGTGATTTTAATTGATGAATATCATACGGCACCTCCTCAGTTTATTGCACCGATTGCTGATGTTCTTCAAAATTTAGTTGAAGATTATGGATGTACAATTGTTTTAATGAGTGCGACTGCTCCGAAGTTGAAAACTTTTGGTTTGAATGCTGTTGATATGGTTGCAGTTGAAGATTTACAGCCACAATTCCAGGCTTTATCTCGATGTAGTTATCAATTTATTGAGGGGATGGATTGGGAAGCGATCGCATCCTATCCGGGTCAAAAATTAGTAATTGTTAACACTACTAAAACAGCGTCTAATGCCTTTCAAATTTTTAATACGTTACAACCTGGTCAGTGGTTACATCTTTCTTCTCGGATGTGTGTTGCTCATCGGAAATCGGTGATTCAGCAAGTTAAAACTGGACAATTTAATTGTATTTCTACTCAAATTGTAGAAGCTGGAATTGATATTGATTATCCGGTTATTTTTACTGAAGAATGCCCTCTAGACGCTTTGATTCAACGGGGTGGACGTTGTAACCGAGAAGGTTTGTTACCATCGGGGAATGTGTTTGTGATTCCTTGCGATCAATTTCCTGATCCTAAATATAAGAGTCTGGCTAAATCAACGAGTAAAGATCTTAAAAAATATGGACTTAATGCTGATAATCTGCTAAAGTTATTAGGGTGGTTTTTTGCAGATAAGTTTAATCAGCAGTTAAATGAAATTCAAAACTTACGGAAGGATTTAAAGTTTGAGTCTGTGGCTAAAAAGTTTAAGATGATTGACGACGATCACGAATCTGTTGTTTGTCGCTGGAAGGATGGGAGCAAACTGATTGATGCTTTGATGAATAAGCCTCAATTATCTTCTTTTGAGTGGAAGCAATTACAGCTTTACACGGCTACAGTTTCCCAGAAGGCTGAAAACTTGATCAGGACTTATGATAATGGCATGAAAGTCTGGGGAGGAGATTATGATGATCACGTGGGACTGCGATAACTGATAGGTGTTTGAAGGCTATAAGTCTGAAATGCTGATGATATGGAAGGTTGGGCGTTTTTTGTGAAATCACGTTGTCGCAAATTCTGAAACTATTACTCAGTAAAGGATTTAAAGATTTATTTCTAGCACAAATTTGACGAATAATGAAGGGTTTTGATATGATTAAATTAGGTTGTCGCCAACGCACCTTGAAAACTCCATATATTAAGACTTTTACAAGCCTGCTATAACAATCGAGTTTTTACTCGGTTGAGAATTGAAACTAGAATTTAAATAATGTTGTGATTTGGATGATCAATCTGTTATAATAACAATCGAGTGTTTACTCGGTTGAGAATTGAAACTTAACATTTTACTTAATCCCTAAAAGCTATGGATTCCCTGACAATTTCTTCCTCAAACCCTATTGTAGAAACCCATAATTTAGGCAAATTTTATCGGACGGGGTTTTGGATGAATCAAAAAATTGAATCCTTAAAAAATTGTACCTTAACCATTCATCGTGGAGAAACCTTTGGTTTATTAGGACAAAATGGCGCGGGGAAAACGACCTTATTAAAGACTTTATTAGGGATTGTGCGTCCGACTTCAGGATCAGCGATATTATTAGGAAAACCCATTGGTGATCGCCTTGTTAAACAGCGAGTCGGATATTTACCCGAAAATCCCTATTTTTATGATCATCTCACTGGATGGGAATTTTTAGAATTTGCGGCGGGACTATTTCAAATTCCGAAATCGATTCAACGTCAACGCATCCCCCAATTATTAGACTTAGTGGGATTAGCCAAAACCGCCGCGATTAAAAAGCAAATGCGTCAATATTCTAAGGGAATGTTACAACGGGTGGGAATGGCGCAAGCGTTAATTAATGATCCTGAAGTGGTGTTTTTAGATGAACCGATGTCAGGACTTGACCCGATGGGACGTTATCAAATTCGAGAAATTATTTTATCGTTAAAAGCCGAAAACAAAACAATTTTTTTTAATAGTCATGTTTTATCGGATGTGGAGAAAGTTTGCGATCGCATTGCTATTTTAGCCGAAGGAGAATTAATTAGCATGGGTTCGTTGGATGATTTATTAGGAACAACTCAAACCTACGCCGTGAAAGGTAAAGGAGGAGATGTTAAAATATTGCAAAATTGGATAGCCGATTTAGAAGTTGATCAAAACTATTGGGAAGGACATCTTAAAGGTGATCCAGAAGCGTTTTTAGTGGTATTAAAAGACATGAACGCTCAACTATTGAGTTTAAATTTATCCCGATTAACCTTAGAAGAATTTTTCATGCAGAAGTTAAAAGAAAGGGGAATTCATGCTAGTGGTTAAGGCAATAAACCCAACTCAGACAAACGAGTGTAATCTTCATTATCTGATTGAGGAATCATTTTGACTTGATGGGGCTTTTCATGAATACTACCCCATCTTTTTTAGCTCCATTTGGCTCCATTCCCTCTAGCTCAGATTTTAACGTTAACCTAACCGGAAACAATTTGCCAAGAACAGGGACAATTTTATGTTTTCTTTCAGGTGATTAATGAAGGGGGAAAAACGGCAAAATCTATACAAGTAATTGAAGAATTATACTGAAATAGAAATCTGATTGAACAAGGGGAACAACAAATTGATTTTCTTTTGGGAGGGGAATTCGCATCGGGTGCGTTTATTTTTAGTTATAACCCCCAAACAGGAACACTGAAAATATAAAATTGATTAAATTAAGATAATTTCCTTTCCAATTGATTGGAGAGGAAATTATCTCAAATCTGATCAAATCAGTTCCCTTATTGGGGAGAAGAAGTTGCTTCAGGAGAAGAAGTTGCTTGAGGAGCAGGAGTCGTAGCCGGAGCAGTTGTTGCTCCTGGAGCAGGAGTCGTAGCCGGAGCGGTTGTTGCTTCTGGAGCAGGAGTCGTTTCAGTGGTTGTATTACCACCACAAGCAGTTAATAAACAGGAAGAAGCGATTGCTAAACCCGAAAACACTAAAGCTAACTTTTTCATAGGAGATCTCAAGAAAATAGAAAGTCGGTCAATCAGAAGATGGCACAAAACAACCTTTAATCTGAGGAATGTTTTTGAAGGGTCAGTTAGGAATTCAATCGAGGTAGGAAGTGTTTGAGCCGGATTTTTCGGATAACAGTTTGGAATAACTTTAAGCCCTACAATTAAGGATTATCGATGTTGATAACCCTTGAATTAACTCTGATTAAAGTGATTTCTTGGTGTCACTGATTAAACGATCCAAGATCAACCAGATTCAATCTGTGTTTTCCTGATTCCTGAACTTATAACTAGAAATTAGGAAAACTTGGACATCACAACATCCAACTGATGAAAACCGTTCTTAACTCAAGCAAAACCTTTTTGTCAATCAGACAGAAAGCATTTTCCATGTTGTTTTGACCTCACCTTTCAAAAACACCTTTTTCCTCAATGATTAAGGAAGTTTTGGGATTTTTTATGGTTTACTTTACATATAATACAGGTTTTTATTAAAAATGGAAGATACTTTAGGGTAAATTACTGACGCTGACTTGGCAAGGTGAGTAAACCCCTTTGACACTTTCACGGGTGAACCGCGTGGGATTCTCCTGTCTAGCCCCGATTGCTCGGTCTTCATGGAGTTGCCCCCTACTGTTTCCAGAATGGCTTCACAGCAATATTAGAGGAGAGTGCAAGACTCTGAGGAGTGCCAAGCACCTCGTCCCAATTAACGGCTACGACCATTACAGTCTTTGGCTCTGCCAAGATTTTTCGCAGCTTTCTGTAGTTAACAGGGATAATCACAGTGGTTGCTTTTTCTCGCTATTGGCAACTTGTTTTTTTAAGGAGGTCGGAACATCCGACCTAATCAGCGAGGAACATCCTTGCTCTACTGTTAGAGTAGAGTCTTCACTCTTGGTATGTCAAGGGAAAAGAAAATTCAGTTTAACGTCAGTAAGGTTTTTGGGTGTATTGATCAGGGTTTGAACTCAAAGACGAAAAATCTTTAGCAATTTCAATATACCTGAATATCTGGAGATCCAATTTTCGCTGTAGGTTGATAATAGCTGGCAATTAATGCAATCATGAGCCACCATAAAGTATTAACTTGGGGACGATACCAAACCGTATCCACTAACCCATGACCTAACATTCCAACTAAAATTGAAATTGCTGCAATTAACCAAAATCCTTGAGGATTTCTTAACTCACGGAGTCGTTTTAATTGTATCCATCCTTGATTTAAGGTGATGGTTAATAACCACAGGAAACAGCTTAAACCAATGATTCCAGTTTCAACCGTAATTTCTAATAGAATTGAGTAGGCGCTTAAGGCTGTGTAGCGAGGCTGCATATACAGGGGATAAATTTTGTTAAACGCAACATTTCCAGGGCCAATTCCCAAGATAGGGCGATCTTTAATCATTTCAATGACGGACATCCAAACATTAATTCTAAAGTTATTACTACTATCTCCTCGACCTGCAAAAATACTGGCAACTCGATCTCGAACGGGAGGAACAAATAACACTGCTAATAATAGGAAAAGGGTTAATGCGGTTAAACCAATTGGTACGGCTAATTGTCTCCAAAAAGGAGAAAAGCGAATACTTAACCAATATAATAATAGAAGGGCAAAGGTAAACATTAATAGCACTAATCCAATCCATCCTCCCCGACTAAAGGTTAAAATTAAACAGGAAGAATTGACAACAATCATGGTTAAGGCTAATGCTTTGGGTAAAATCCCCGTCCAAACAAAAAAGGATGCTAAACTTAACCCCACTGCGGGTAATAAATACCCAGCTAATAAATTGGGATTGTTTAAATAACTATAAACCCGTGTTAAGTTTGATTGGGGGGATGTGGGGTCAACCCAAGTTGCTAAGGCTTCAGCCCCATTAAACCACTGTCTCAAACCATAAACACTAATGATTAAAGCGGTTAGCAAAAAGATGGTAATAAAAATTGAACGAATTTTAGGCGATCGCAATATTTTTGCCATTAAAGCAAATAAAATTAAATAAAGGGTTAATTTGATCCAACCACTAAAGGCGGCGATTTTAACCGGAGATAAAGCGGTAGCAACGGTAGCAATTCCCCAATATAATAAAACTATTAAGTGAATCGGAGTAAAAGCGGTTTTTGAGGGTTCATCCGTTAAAGTTAATAAGAGCCACCAGACGGCACAAGCTATTAATAAAACCCCGATTAATGCTGTTCCCACAAAGGGGGCTAAACCAAAGACAATCGTAATTAATAAAGCTCCCAAGGGTTCACCCCACTGCAATAACCAACTTCCCTGTCGCCATTGGTGTAAACACCCGGTTAAGCGATACAGAATACTGGTATTACGCCATTGGTAGATTAATAAGTTTTGTAGAGTAAATTGTTGCCAAACAGTGTTTAGGGTGGTCATGCCATTTAAGGGATTTTGAGATGACAGCTAATAAAATTTTGAGATTAGTATACCTTAGTTTGAGTTGTGAACGAAATCATCCAGCAAAATCTTAATCTGTTGGGTGTTTAAGTCTAGCACTTACTCATCCCTAGATGCTCAATTCGCTGAATTTAACCTCCAATTTATACAAACACTAAGGGTTTATCTTTTAAGGGTGCAAATGCTTCCGCATCAAATTGATATAAACTTGCAGGTCTACCCGCTCCCCGTGAGGTTTTGATTCCGGTATCCGAGAGAAAACCTAACTTGAGTAAACGGGTTCTAAAATTAGAATAATCAGAAAATCCTTCTCCTAAAATTGTTGTATAAAATTGATATAAATCCCCCAATGTAAATAATTTAGGTAAGACATCAAAAGCCACAGGACTATATTCTAATTTGTTTTGTAATCGACGATAACCATATTCTAAAATTTGATTATGATCAAAGGCTAAATGGGGAATTTTGTCAATCGGATACCAAGCAATTCCTGTAACACCATCAGCGATTAATTCTGCTTCTTCAAACCGAACTAAGGCAAAATAGCTAACGGATAAATAGCGAATATTATAACTATCTGGGGCTTCTCTGGGATCACGGTTAGGGCCGCCAAAGGTATATAATTGTTCTAAATATAAATTTTCAACCCGAATCTTCTCTGCTAAAATTCGATAAGCTGCATCTTCTAAAGATTCTCCTTTTTGAAGTAACGTTCCGGGTAAACTCCAAGTATTCATAAAGGGTTCTTCTTTTCGCATTACTAATAAAACTAATAACCGATTTTGCCCGGTATCAACGGAAAAAATCACATTATCAACACCGACCTTAAAATGTTCTAATCGAAGAGATTCGGATTTTTTATAATTTTTATCAATCATTGATGTTTTCCTAAAAATATAGCTTAATTATAATATTGTATTGAATGATTTTTTCAATGCCCAGGATTTTGTCAATATCCTGGCTGTTTTCTATTTTCTACTGTACAACTGTTTTTGGTCAATATAATCTTGTACAGGTGGGGGTAAAACTTCTATATTTCCGGTTTGACGATAATGGCTTGAAGAAACAGGCAACCCTTGGATCGAAGCAATTGTTACCTGTGTTCCTAACTGTCTGAGTCGGTCTAAATCTGTTTCTTCTACTCGATAAGCGGGTCGAGGAATAATTAATAGTTTCACTTGGCTCAAAAGAGTTGCGATCTGATACCATTGAGGAATTTGTTTGATCAAATCTGAACCAATGACTAACGTATATTCACCGTCTGACCAATATTTTTTTGCTCTTTCTAAAGTTTCTAAGGTTCGGCGACTACTTAGTTCAGGATACACAGCAATATTTTGATGCGGTGCATTAATTTCTTCTATTAATAAAGATAACATTTTCATGCGATGTTCTAAGGGGGTTTGATGGGTTTTAAACGGGTTATCCGATGCCCAAACCACAACTTGATCAAACCGTTGAGACAGCCAAAGAAGAATGGCTTGATGTCCTGCTGTTGGAGGGTCTGCACTGGTTCCAAATAGGGCAATTTCAGTCATTTTTGGGTTTGGGGTTAATTCCCCTTTGTAAACAGAATTACAATTAAATTGTTGAGAAAATCGCTTGTTCTAACTGATCGGCTAAGGCAATAATATCATCTTTGCGAGCAATTTGTTCAATCCATGCTGAAGGAATATTTTCCACCCCATAATAAAGTCCTGCTAAACCTCCGGTAACTGCGGCTGTTGTGTCAGTATCTTCTCCTAAATTAACAGCTTTGAGAACAGCTTCTGAATAGGAAGATGTTGTTAATAAACACCAAAGCGCGGCTTCTAAGGTATGAATTACATAACCACTGGAGTTAATTTGATCCATGAAGAGTTGATCAATTTTACCTGTTAAAACTCGTTCAAATCGAGAGGCTTCTACCGTTAAACTCGGATTATAATAAATAGGTTTTACGGCTTCTATTCCCTGAAGGTAAGCGGATTTTAAATCCAAACCTTCAAGGAGTTTAACAGCAATACTAATATAAATTCCGCAGGCAATTTGTGAGCGGACATGAGCATGGGTTAAACAAGAACATTCATGAACCCACTGAATTAATTGATAAAAGGAAACGGTAGGAGATAAATACACCATCGGCAAAATTCGCATCAAGGAACCATTGCCATTACTCCGTTCACTGGTTTCTCCCGCTTCCACTGGATTAACCCCATTAAGAATATTTTTAATCGCTTGATTTGTGGTGCCCCCAATATCAAAAACTTCACCATGAGGTGTCCATTCTTGTTGATAGCGCCAACGCTTAAAAGAATCAGCGATCGCTTTTAAATTATATCCTTGACGAAGACTATCTGCTAAACATAACATCAAGGAACTATCATCTGACCAAGTACCCGGAGGTTGTCTATAAGTTCCATATCCAGTCATTGTTGTGATGGGATTTTGAAGACGTTCTTGACGGCTGGAAAATTCGACAGGAACACCTAACGCATCACCGACACAAATCCCCATTAAACCTGATAAAATTGCTGATTTTTTCATATGACTATAAACATTTTTCTATCTATCAAGATCAAACCTTTAAACTGGGTGAGAACTGATCACAATAACTCAGAATATTTTACGATTTAACGATGGGTTATTGCTGTTAATTTTTGTAACGCTGAGGAAATTTGAATGGTGGGAGAAATGGGCTGTTTTAAACATCGGGTTTCTGATGATAAACTAGCAACAGATTGGGCGGTGCGTTCAGCAATTTTTCTTAATGGTTCTGTTGGATAAAGTCGTTTTCCCTTTTTCATCACTAACTGCAATAAAGGGATGGGTGTAGGAAACATCGATTGCACGCTAGAATATGGCTCCAATTCCGACTCCTTGTGTTCTGTCATTAACCCAATTTCATCAGCAATGAATTGACCGTTTTTCAAGGTTCTAAAAATTTGCTTTCTCCCCGGATAAGTCACTTTTCCCGTTGCTTCTTTCATCACCGGTTTTCCTTCAATTTCCACTAACTTATACACTCCATTCACCGGAGTTCCTGTGACTAATTTTGTTCCTAAACCATAGCCATCAATCATCGCCCCTGCTGCTTGCAAACGGGCAATTTCATATTCGTCTAAATCGCCACTGGCAAAAATCGGAACATCAGGTAATAGCGATCGCACTTGCTGTGATAAACTCACTAAATCTCCCGAATCTAACCGCACTCCTTTTAACTCAATTTCACCTTGTTTAACCTGTTCGGATAATTGACGGGCGGCATCAATCGTATTATAGGTATCAATTAATAAAGGAGCCCCTGGAAAATAGCGATGAAACGCTGTAAAAGCTTGCATTTCTGACCCTTCTAAAGCGGAAATTGCCATCACTAAGGCATGGGCCATTGTTCCGGTTGGTTTCCGACCTAATTTTAATGCCGCTAAAACATTAGATGTCGCATCCAACCCTCCCGCTAAAGCCGCCCTAGCCGCCCAAATGGACGCTTGGGGACTAAACGCTCGTCTGGTACCAAATTCTAATAAGGTTGTTGTTGGCCCAGCGATATCGCGCAACCGGGCAGCACGGGTCGCAATTAAGGTTTGATAATTAATTGTATTTAATAGATAAGTCTCAATTAACTGAGCTTGCCAGAGCGGTGCTTCTATTCTCAATAACGGTTGGTTTGGGAAAATCGCCGTTCCTTCGGGAACCGCCCACACATCTCCGGTAAAACGTCCCGTTGCGAGGAGTGACCAAAACCCTTGGGGGGCTTGGGTAAACAGTCCTGTAGACTGTAGGGCGTGAAGTTGAGCTTCGCTGAAGTGAAATTTTTCTAAATATTCTAGGGCTTGGGCGAGTCCCATCGCAATTAAATAACCAAACCCCTCTGGCAATTTGCGGGTAAACAGTTCAAAACTGGCTTGACGTTGGTCGAGTTTCTCGCCAGTGTAACAGGCGATCATGGTCAGTTGGTAGAGGTCGGTTAACAAACTATAATCATCCGCAGTCAGATTGAGGTCAGGTTCTTCCCAGACTTCCTGAAAGTTAAGGGGAGACAAGGCGGTATTCATAGCGTCATATCCTGGGTGAGTGCATTGAATTAATTATAGTAAGTTTTACCAAATATATCAAGGGTAATTTTGGATACCGTTTGAAAAAAATGCTGTTTTTTAAGTGTTTTAGGTGATTTTTACAGAATTTTTACATTGATTTATAGTAATTTTAATTAAAATCAGTTAAAATATCAACCGTGCATCTAAGATTCTGCAATCGGTGACTTACACAGGATCATAGCCTTGGTAAAAATTGATAACGTAAGAGCCATCAAATGGATTTGAGTAAAATTTTATACTCAAATCCGATGGCTTTTAGGAACTTATTAACCTTTTCATTACTTTTTAAGGTTCAAAGATGAAACAAGCTCTCCTAATCAAAAATTTGAGAACGGCTATAGACAATCAAGCTTTTTTAAACTTGTTGAAGTTTTACATTCCTTTTCTGTTCATTTTAATCATTTCAGGGTTGCAGAACAGTGTTTCTGCTTCTAAATTAACGAGAGATATTTTTACTCTCACTGGAAGTCCCCCGTTTATTGGTTTAATCTCAAATTTAGGTGTCTTTACTTGGTTAAGTAGTGCAGTGATTTGTATTTTTTCATTTTTTCTCCTTTCACCTACAAACTACCAAGAGCAAAAACTTAAAAATTTTATTGGGCTATCGGGTTTAATTTCCTTCTGGTTCATGCTAGATGATTTTTTTTTGTTTCATGAATTAGTGTTTCCTCAACTTCTTAATATCCAAGAAAGCCTCGTTATTAAAGCCGAATTAATTTGGCTGATTTCTCATCTAATTTTCTATAGAAACATTGTCCTAAAATCTACTTATTTCATGATTTTAGGAATGGCTTTACTCATGTTTGGAGTCTCTTTGGGCATCGATTTTTTACCTATTCATGTAGATTATGGTCGGTCTACAAGTAACTGGTACTTTCTATTAGAGGATGGCAGTAAACTCATCGGAATTGCAACTTGGTGTTTTTATCTTTCTACCGTTTGCGCTCAAGCCCTCTTAAACGCTAAAAGTTCTAGCGATTCTCAAGCTGATTCTGCCTGATTGTCGAGTCAACATTAAAGGGGCAAACCATACATTTCAAGTTAGGAATTCAATGATCAGCTTGATGAACCATTGAACCTGCTCTAACTATCAAACTGTCATATTTTCTGAAGGTCTCAAATCTTTAAAAAACAGCTTGTATCCAAACCCATACAGTTGTATAATTGGCAGCCATCCCACTTGCACTCAGAACCCAACTCCTGAGCGCAAGATTACTTATTTCTTGTGTGGTTTGCACCCTAATGATTAAAAGACGCCAATTTATTCCTCTATTTTTATCAGGAATTACCTTTTCTTTAGTAGTAGCCTGTAATTCCTCTCAACCCTCTGGAACTAACATTACTCCGAGTCCCAATTCAACTACAACGACCAGCCAAAATGCGAATGGAATTCCCATTGGAGTTGTTCTTGCCCAAACCAGTAACGCTGCATTATTAGGACAAGAACAAGTCATTGGCGTGAAAATAGCAGAACAGTATTTTAATCAGCAAGGTGGGGTAAATGGAACCCCGATTAAAATAGTGCTTCAAGATGGCGGAGGTGATGAACAAAGTGCTATTAATGCCTTTAATACTTTAATTACTCAAGAAAAAGTAGTGGCAATTTTAGGCCCTTCTTTATCTCAACAAGCGTTTGCTGCTAACCCCATTGCAGAACGAGCAAAAGTCCCGGTTTTAGGCCCTTCTAATACCGCTAAAGGAATTCCTGAAATTGGAGATTATATTGCACGGGTTTCTGCTCCCGTTGCGGTGGTTGCTCCTAACGCGGTACAAGCAGCATTAAAACTAAATCCTAACTTAAAAAAAGTTGCCGTTTTCTATGCTCAAAATGATGCCTTTAGTAAATCAGAAACGGAAACCTTTCAACAAACGGTTAAAGATTTAAACTTAGATTTAGTCACGGTTCAAAAATTCCAAACCACCGACACCGATTTTCAAAACCAAGCCACTGCTGCTATTAACTTAAACCCAGATTTAATTGTTATTTCAGGGCTGGCTGCTGATGGCGGAAATTTAATCAAACAGTTACGACAACTCGGTTATCAAGGATTAATTATTGGCGGGAATGGTTTAAATACCTCTAATATTTTACCGGTTTGTCAAAAAGAATGTGATGGGGTGATTATTGCTCAAGCTTATAGTCCTGAAATTGATAATCCGATTAATAAAACCTTCCGAGAAACTTATGTAACTGAAAATAAAAAAGAACCACCTCAATTTACCGCCCAAGCTTTCGCGGGAATTCAAGTGTTTGTAGAAGCATTAAAAGCCGTTGACCAGAAAAATAAAATTAGTAGTTTATCTTTAGAACAGTTAAGAGAGCAATTAAATCAAGCTATTTTATCAGGAAAATATCAAACAGTTTTAGGCAATCTTTCCTTTACTCCTGAAGGGGAAATCATACAAGAACAGTTTTATGTTGCCCAAATTAAAATGGATGAAACAGGAGAAAATGGCAAATTCACCTATTTAAAATAACGTCTATAGTGCTACGCACTTTTAGAACAGGGAATAGGGAACAGGGAACAGGGAATAGAGGGAAAAAGGAAATACGGAATAACTATGGATTTTAATTTGTTTTTGCAATCCTTCTTAAATGGTTTATCAATTGGTAGTGTTTACGCTATTTTTGCGTTAGGTTATACTTTGGTTTTTTCAATTTTAGGGGTGATTAATTTTGCTCATGGGGCTATTTTTACCTTGGGAGCTTATTTTACCTATACGTTATCGGGGGGAGTTTTTGGGTTTAATGGATTATTAGCCAATGGAAAATTACCCTTTCAATTACCCTTTTTTCTAGCTTTAATTTTAGGCAGTATTTTAGCGGGATTAGCATCTATTGTTTTAGAACGATTAGCCTTTAAACCGTTAAGAGTTCGAGGGGCTGATCCCTTATTAACCCTGGTTTCTAGTTTGGGGGCTGCGGTGGTGATTGTCAACATCATTCAATATTTAGTTGGGGCAGAAATTTACACTTTTCCTGATAATATTTATGGCAATATTCCCGCCGCTATTAATTTTGGAACCGCCACTCGACCCATTATGATTAGAACCGTACAAGTGATTATTTTTGCGGTTTGTGCAGTCATGGTGGCTTTATTAACCTATCTGGTGAATGGCACAAAAATCGGGAAAGCGTTACAAGCCGTCGCCGAAGATGAAACCACCGCTAGTTTATTAGGAATTAACCCCGAACAATTTATTAAAATAACCTTTTTTGTCAGTGGACTTTTAGCGGGATTAGCCGGAACATTAGTAGGTTCTAGTGTGAGTATAGCAGGGCCGTATTTTGGGATTAGTTTTGGGTTAAAAGGCTTAGGCGTGATTGTTTTAGGAGGGTTAGGAAGTATTCCGGGGGCGGTAATTGGAGGGTTATTATTAGGATTAGCAGAAGCCTTTGTTCCTCCTGATTTTTCCGGCTATCGAGAGGCGATTTCTTTTGCTATTCTTTTTATTATGCTCTTAGTTCGACCGGAAGGATTATTAGGACGTAAACGGATTCAAAAGGTATAATTGAAGAGGGAACAGGGAACAGGGAACAGAAGGGAAAATAGGGAATAGGGGATAGGAAAAACTAATTGGCTATCCGAACAATTATTTCTAGCAAACATTAAAGGATGGAATATTAATTAAAATTTATGATTAATTTTTTAAACGCCTATGGATTTTTAATCGTTTCAATGTTATTTGGGGCGGTGCTTGGGTTGTCTGTTTATTTACCCTTAATGGCGGGTCAACTTTCCTTAGCAACCCCTGGATTTTATGCGTTAGGCGGTTATATTGCTGCGATTTTATCAACTCAAGTCTTTAAATTCACGGGGACTATTTTTCCTTTTCCATTTTTGGTGTTAGAACTCATAATAACGGCTCTGGTTTCTGCTGTTTTAGCCATAGCATTAGGAATTCCAGTGCTAAGATTACGGGGGATTTATTTAGCGATTTCAACCATTGCTTTTGTCGAAATTTTAAGGGTTTTAGCGTTAAATTTGGAGATAACAGGTGGGGCGGTTGGTATTTTTGGAATTCCTCAACCCTTTGCAACTTCCTTAGAATATTTATGGGTAGCCATTCCCTTGTTAATTCTGAGCATGGTTTTATTATACCGCTTAGAAAAAATTAAAGCTGGACGAGCCTTTAGTGCCATTCGAGAAGATGAATTAGCCGCCGATTCGATGGGAATTAACCCGACTTATTATAAAGCATTGTCCTTTACTTTGGGGGCAATTTTAGCCGGATTAGTGGGAACGATTAGCGCCCATTTTCTCAATACTTGGAATGCACGTCAAGGAACCTTTGATAGTAGTATTATTTATTTAGCTTTTGTGTTAATTGGCGGGTCAAGAACCTTTTGGGGGCCAGTTTTAGGGGGAATTATTCTTACCGCTTTACCGGAAGTGTTACGGGGAATGGGGGGAATCAGTAGTTTACCGTTATGGTTCGCTCAATTTTTACGAGATGGTCGTTTAATTATTTTTGGGGTATTATTGGTTTTGGGTTCAATTTTTTATCCGCAAGGCTTAATTACTCCTGAATTCTTAAATAAAATCGCTCGAAAAAATCCGTTTCGAGGAATTTTAAACAAACAATCCATTAAAGGTTAACCGATGAGTTCATCAACAGTACAACCGATTTTAGAAGTACAAGGTTTAACCCGATATTTTGGCGGTTTATTAGCGGTTGATCAGGTATCTTTTACGGTTCAAGAGCAAGAAATATTCGGTTTAATTGGCCCCAATGGAGCCGGAAAAACCACGTTATTTAATTTAATTACTGGGTTAATTCCACCGTCTAAGGGTTCATTGATTTATCAAAATAATCCCATCACTCAATTAAAACCTTATCAAATTGCAGAAAAAGGAATCGCCCGAACCTTTCAAAATCTCCGGTTATTTGGTAATTTATCCGCTTTAGAAAACGTAGCGATCGCTCGTCATATTCACAACAAATCTAATCTAATATCAGGGATTTTAGGTTTACCCCAAGCGGTACAAATTGAACAAAAAAACTATGAGAAAGCTAGAGAATTATTAGCAATTTTTGGATTAGCAGATCGAGTGGAACAAAAGGCTCGTAATTTTGCCTATGGTGACCAACGACGCTTAGAAATTGCTCGTGCGTTAGCTTTAGAACCCAAATTATTATTATTAGATGAACCTGCGGCGGGGATGAACCCCAGTGAGAAAAAAGAACTGAGTGATTTAATTCGCCAAATTGCTAGACAATTTCAGTTAACCGTAATTTTAATTGAACATCACGTCCCTCTCGTGATGGGGTTGTGCGATCACATTGCGGTTTTAGACTTTGGTAAACTCATTGCATTAGGAGAACCGGAAATTGTGAGAAATAATCCTGCGGTCATTGAAGCTTATTTAGGAGATGAATAAATAATGTTAGAATTAGTGAATGTATCTGTTAATTATGGCTCGATTCAAGCTTTAAAAGATATTAATCTTGTCGTCAATCAAGGAGAAATTGTCACTTTAATTGGTGCAAATGGGGCGGGTAAAAGTACCACGTTAAAAACGATTTCTCGCTTAATTAACCTTCGTCAAGGAAAACTAATTTATCAAGGAAAAGATATCACGAATTTACGACCGGATCAAGTCGTTAAAATGGGTATCGCTCAAAGTCCAGAAGGTCGGAGAATTCTATCTCAACAAACGATATTAACCAATTTAGAATTAGGAGCTTATACCCGCAGCGATCGCTTAGGAATTAAAACAGATATTGAAAAACAATTTATCACCTTTCCCCGGTTAGCTGAACGAAAACATCAATTAGCAGGAACTTTAAGCGGTGGAGAACAACAAATGTTAGCGATCGCCCGTGCGGTGATGAGTCGTCCTCAGTTATTATTATTAGATGAACCCAGTTTAGGATTAGCCCCCCAAATTGTTCGAGAAATCTTCTCAGTTATTCGTCAACTCAATCAATCAGGTGTTACGATTTTATTAGTCGAACAAAATGCCCATTTAGCTTTAGAAATTGCGGATCGAGGTTATGTTTTAGAAGCGGGTTGTTTAACGTTAACTGGAAAAGCTTTTGAGTTATTAACAGATGAACGAGTTAAACAAGCTTATTTAGGTTAAAAACTCCATAAATTTATTAGTAGCAATACTATTTTAACTGTAGGGGTTTGGTTTCCAAACCCTCTAGGGTCTGGGTGAGAAATAGTGTAGGAGATGAGTCCGAAGCAGTGATAGAAGTTTGATTTCCAAACCCTGTAGAGTCTGGGTTGGGAGACCCAACCCCTACCATAAAATATATTACTTTGAGCGTTATTAAAATTCAAGCTTGAACTTGAAAATAATGGTAAAGATTAGCAACGGTTAAATCGGGTACTTCTTCCCAATTTTTAGGGGCTAATCCATTTAAACCAGTGGCGATCGCTTGATTCAAAATATAAGATTCATAATCTCGGCGTAATTCGGGTTTAACGATAAGTTTTAATTGATCTCGTAACGCCGAATAGTGGGATTTTTGTTTTAATTCTTCATAGATTTGCATTTCTAAGGGTTTGACAGCTAAGTCATTTTGTGGGGCTTCAACCTTAACTGTTTCTGAGGTTTCAGGTTCTAACATTGCTAATTGTTCTCGTTCATCAGCCGATAAACTTTTAAACCAATTAGTATGATCTTGCCAAGATTTTAAAGCGGTACAATCATGGATTTTAATTCGGGCGATTTCAGGAAAGAGAAAATCAAGTTCTTCTTGGGAACTACATTGATTAATAATATTCAGTAATTCTAGATGAATTTTATTTTGCAGTTGTTCGAGGTGTTCCTGAACTGCTGTTAATTGATTTTGAGCTTGATAAGCAGCAATAATAGCTTGTTCAATCGCCCAAGCGCATTCCATCCGACGCAGTTGACCCGCAGCACAAGTATTTTCTAATAAATTGGGGTTAGAGTAATCAGCTAAAGCATTATAGAGCATCGTTAACACCCCATTAATTTGATCATTTCTAGCATTTAGATCTTCAATGTTCATCGCTCGTTTAAACCAATCTAATGCTGTTATAAATTTGCCATAGGCTGTAATTAAAATCAAACGATGACTATTATATTTAATATCTTCTGCAACTTCATCAATACGTTTAATAATACTGTCTCCCTGATCTTTTAAAGCTGATTTGAGATCAATAAATCCTCCCGTTACCGTTAATTTAAGTTGTTTGATATCTTCTCTTAACTTTAAGGTTTGATATAAATTTACCGCCGCAAGAACACCCGTTACCGCCACACCGACACCAATAACCGCAGTCGTTGATTGTAGAACTCCGAGACTCGCTTGTAACTGGTTAATTCCTTGATAAGTTTTCTGAAATCCTCGATGAACCTGATACATTTGAGCTAGACCCATACCCACTTCCACAGGTGCGGTTATGGGTGCTAGGGGGCTATCATTCATGATTGTACCAATGGCGTGACCTGCAAATTGACCCGCATTGGCTGTTCCTTTCGCCCATCTAACCATACTTAAAGGGACTCCTGAGTTGGAAGAAACTACCTCATAGACACCCTTGGCTAAACCTTCTTGAATTGCAGGGGAAAATACAAATTGCATGGAGGGACTGAAAAAAGACATCATTTTTGACCTAACTCTTTAATTATTGTAAACTCATTATTCTCTAAAAATTAACAAATATTGCTAAAATTTTATGTTGTAAAAATTTTGTTTCAAGGGCTTAAGTGTTTTTACATAAAATCAAGTGATGTGTATAAAAATTATTGTATTTTAAACCGTGTAAATACGGATCAAGAGGTTATATTTTGTTACTAAGTTGATGAATTGTATCTCTAATCTTGTACAGTAGAACTGTATGTTTTATTGAGGTTGGCTGCAATGAATGAATTTTTAAAGGTCTTCGAGTCTATTACTGCATCAACGGTTTCTGTACAAAATAATCCGGGTGAATCTTCCGAGTTAAAACAGTCCGCAACGGAGTTAAATCAGTCTATCAAATTTTGTACTGAGGAATTGAAACAGTCTGCTACTAGATTAAAAGAATTAATGGTGGTTAGTTATAAAGATTTAGATTATGCTGAGGATGTCTGGAATAGTAA
>NZ_JBJUDF010000013.1:0-15861 GCF_046067725.1 Planktothrix sp. | reverse complement strand
TTATGATTTCGTCTCCCAAGAATTACGGGCGGCTGAAGATCCTGAGTTTGAAACGTTCTATACCAAGAACATTCTGTTAAATGAAGGTCTGCGGGCTTGGATGGCTCCTGCGGATCAACCCCACGAAAACTTTATTTTCCCGGAGGAGGTATTACCGCGTGGTAACGCTCTCTAATACTTCTTATGTCAGCGGCCGTGACCAAGATTCCACAGGGTTTGCTTGGTGGGCGGGTAACGCTCGTCTGATTAATTTGTCTGGTAAGTTGCTGGGCGCTCACGTTGCTCACGCTGGTTTGATCGTATTCTGGGCTGGGGCCATGACCCTGTTTGAAGTGGCTCACTTCATTCCTGAAAAGCCCATGTATGAGCAAGGTTTGATTTTGATCCCTCACATGGCAACCCTCGGTTGGGGTGTTGGCCCTGGTGGTGAAGTCATTGATACCTTCCCCTATTTTGTGATTGGGGTTCTGCACTTAATTTCCTCTGCCGTTCTGGGTTTAGGCGGTATCTATCATGCCGTTCGTGGCCCTGAAGTCTTAGAAGAATATTCTTCTTTCTTTGGCTATGACTGGAAAGACAAAAACCAAATGACCAATACTATTGGGTATCACCTGATTCTGTTAGGTCTGGGTGCTTTCCTGTTGGTGTTCAAAGCCATGTTCTTTGGCGGTGTCTATGACACTTGGGCACCTGGTGGTGGTGATGTTCGTGTCATTACCAACCCGACCCTCAACCCGGCGGCGATCTTTGGTTATCTGACCAAAGCTCCCTTCGGTGGTGAAGGCTGGATCATCGGTGTTGACAACATGGAAGACATCATCGGCGGTCATATTTGGATTGGTCTGATCTGCATTTCCGGCGGCATCTGGCACATCCTCACCAAACCTTTTGGCTGGGCACGCCGTGCTTTCATCTGGTCTGGAGAAGCTTATCTGTCCTACAGCTTAGGTGCTCTGTCCTTGATGGGCTTTATCGCCGCTTCTTATGTTTGGTTCAATAACACCGCTTATCCTAGCGAGTTCTACGGCCCCACAAACGCTGAAGCTTCTCAAGCTCAGTCCTTTGTGTTCTTAGTCCGTGACCAAAAACTCGGTGCTAATATCGGCTCTGCTCAAGGCCCGACGGGTCTGGGTAAATACCTGATGCGTTCTCCGACGGGTGAAATCATCTTCGGCGGTGAAACCATGCGCTTCTGGGATTTCCGTGGCCCTTGGTTAGAGCCTCTGCGTGGCCCCAATGGTCTCGACCTGAATAAGCTCAGAAACGATATCCAACCTTGGCAAATTCGCCGCGCTTCTGAGTACATGACTCACGCTCCTAACGGTTCAATTAACTCTGTGGGTGGGATCATTACTGAAGCTCAAGGGTTTAACTATGTTAACCCTCGTGCTTGGTTGGCGGGTTTCCACTTCATTATGGGCTTCTTCTTCTTGATTGGTCACTTATGGCACGCCGGTCGTGCCCGCGCTGCGGTGGCTGGCTTTGAAAAAGGGATTGACCGTTCATCGGAACCTGTACTGTCTATGCCTGACTTAGACTAGGGTTTAATCCTCATCGTCTCATGATGGTTTAGATTGTTAATTAAAGACCCCACTTGATTCGTCAGGTGGGGTTTTTAGCTAGATATAGCATTTATCAAGAAATGTAAAATTTGCGTAATCCTTGGGGGAACTGCCTATAACTCTATAGTTCTTCACCGTTTCAACCCATGACCCGCGACTTTAAACCTAGCAAACCGATTAAACCTGCTTTAGCCCGTGCTCAACGTCCTTCTCCTTCCCCTGTACAGTTAGATTTATCTGACCCGGCGTTAACTACCTCTCCTTGGTATCAACTAGCTGAATTTTGTAATGAATCTTACAAAAATTTTATTCCTCGCAACGAAGAGTATCAACAAGAACAAAAAAATCTCGCACCTACTCAGAAAAAATGTGTAGAAATTCTTAGTAGCACCACATTCAATCATTGGGATGAACTCATTAAACAAAATTTTCGTTCTTTTGAAAACCGAGAAAAAAAAATAGCAGATCGCTTCTTTTTTAGATTATCTAAACGATACAGTGATTCTCCCCTAGAATGCCAACAAAAATTAAAACAGAACATTCAGACATTTATTGAGTTAGCAGAATACGCTTTATCGACATCAGATAATCGAGATTTATTGAAAATTAGTGAATTTTCCGATAACCTCAAAGATCTGAATAATTCTCCCGAAAGAACGTTTTATTTCCTTCACTTACTGCCACAACAATTAAACCCTTTGTTTCAATCTTTATTACTGAATAATTCAGAAGGATATCAAACCTTATTAGAGTGGGGATCTTCAGAATTTTTAAAGGATTTTTGTTTCCAACTGCAAAAAAAATTCAAAATTACTTACACCGCTATTAAAGACCAAGCGGCTCAAGACTTAGTTCGGGAACTGGAAGAAACAAAAGTCAATCTTTGTCGTGAAATTGACTATTTAAAACAAGAAAATGCAGACTTAAAAGCAGAAATTCAAGCCATTGAAGTGCAAGCTTTTCAAGATGCCGTCTGTCAACTGACTCGAACTTTACAACATCGACCTCAACCCATTTTAGACCAAATTGTTGACTTGTATCAACGCTTGAATAAACGGGTTGAACAAGGAGAAACTTTAAGCAATGATGATCTGAGAATTTTAATTATCTTAGGGTCTATCTTAGAAGCCTTGCGATCTCTTAATATTACCTCCTTTCCTGAAGATCTCCACCAAATCTTTCGGTTACGAGGAGAAGATTTGAACCAATATTCTTATATTGAAGGTTCCACCTTTGCCACTCCAGAAGATGAAAAAACCGTTTCCTGTGTTCGTTATGGTTGGCAAGTCGGTTCAGAAATTATTACCCCAGCACAAGTGAAAGAAAGTTCTCAACCCCAGGAATAAATGAATAATTCCTGGGGTTTTCAAGGCATCAGACTTGAGGACAATTAACTGAAATTATCCACTATTTTACCCAACTTTCAAGGTGAATTATGAACAATATTGCTGTTTTATTAGATTTAGATAATATCAAACCTCAATTATCAGAAATTGAAACGTTATGTGCTGAGTATGGAACTTTAATTGAACGCCGTGCCTTTTGTAATACCCCTGCGGTTTTAACAGCCTATGGCAATGCTTTTCGTGAATTTAAGTATCGATTTGAATTAACCCCTGGACTGGCAACCGTTCCCCAAGAAGTGGATCATTTAATTATTCAAACTACCCGTGAACTGATTGAAAATCCTAAATCTGATATTAAATTGATTGCAATTGTCAGTAATGATAATGGTTATGCACGATTATTTAAAGACTTAAAATTAAAAGGCATAAAAACCCTTGTTATTGGTAATCAAATCGGGAATCAATTGCGAGAAACTGCCGATCATGTCAGGTTGTTACAGGGAATTATACAACCTATTTATATGGGAATTGATCTAGGAACAACTAATACCGTAATTGCCAGAGCGAATTTGAATTTAGCAACTCAACAATGGACAGCTACAGAACTTTCAATTCCGATTAAAAATGAACAAGGATCACTATTCAACCAATCCATGATTCCTTCCCATATCCGATTTAATTCTAAAACAGAAGCGGAAGTGGGGCAACATATTAAAGCACAATATTATGCCTTTTCTGATAAAACGATTTTATCTTGGAAACATAATATGGGTGTTTCTATTAATAATAAATCTTTTACTTATCAACTCAGTTCAGGAAATATTTTACCAGAAGAAGCTGCTTCTAAAATCCTATTACACTGTCGAAATGAATTAAGCAAGCGATATAACGAAATGCAGGGAGTTGTCATTACTCATCCGGCTTCCTATGAATCTGATGCGATTGAAGCTACTCGAAAAGCTGCTATGTTAGCAGGATGGGAAGAAGAAGAAATTGTACTTTTAGCCGAACCTCAAGCGGCATTATATGACTTTCTTTATCGCATTCAAAAAGGAGAAATTCATCAAGTTTTTGATTTGAATCAACCTTGCAATATCTTGGTTTATGATTTGGGAGGAGGAACCCTCGATATTACCTTACATAATATTCAATGGAATTCAAGCAAGGCTGAATTTATCATTCAGGATCTTGCCATTGGTTCCCGTACCCGTGTTGGAGGTGATGTTGTGGATCAATTAATTGCAGATTATATTCTGCAAAATGCTCCTCATGTTAAAAACTTACCCGAAGGAGAACGAAAAAAACTTCGGTATGAACTGGAAGTTTATGCAGAAAAATTTAAGAAAACCTGGGGAAGTGAGTACACTTATTCCAGTCAAAAGCAAAATTTTCAATATTCTTTTCAAGGTGGATTTTTAAATGGGGACTGCCCCATTCTTTACTATATTAGTAGTAAGAAAATGCAGGAGATTTTATCTCCTTTACTCTGTGAAGATCTTAGTTTAGATCTTCTGGAAACTCTCAATCCTGAAACAGCGTTTAATGAATCTCCGTTTACGGATCGATTCAATACGTTTGTGGTTCCTATATTAGAAGTTTTGCTCAAAGCAAAACAAAATTTAGGTGAGATTCCCCCCATTGATTTTATTTTATTAAATGGAGGGATGACTTATTTTCCACCCATTCGAGAACGCTTAGGAAAACTCTTTGGTAAAGTTCCCCTTTTAGAAGAAAATCAACCGGATGTAGCCGTCGCACGGGGAGCCGCCCTTTATGCCGCAGGAGCTTTAAAATCTGTTGATCGAATTAATCCCAACAATATTCATTTAGAAGTGTCTGATCAAGGTAAAAATAACTTACGTTTATTAATTAAGCAAGGGCAAAAGTATCCCTATAAAACAATCTTTAAAGGCTTTAAACTTCCTAATCAAGAAAGTGGTTATCTGGGGTTTAATATTTGGGTTGGAATGGGAGATAAACCCAATATTAATACTAAATTACAACGCCAACGTCAAGTTAATCTTGAAGAGATTAAACAAGCTAATCTGTCTCCGGGCTGTTTACTTGATATTGAAATTGAGTACACCTTTGATGAGCGATTATTACTAACTTTAATTTCTGAATCTGGAGGGCGTTTTAAATTAGCCGTTGATTCGGAAATTGTTTCAATCGCTGACAAAGAGAAAACGAAGGAGACTCGTCCTTTGACCTCCAGTTTTTCTGAAGCAGAAATTACAATCCCCACCCTTGACCGAAAACGATCAGGACAAGGGATTATTCCAGGGATTCGAGTTAAATTTTCTGAGTGGGAAGCCTTAGCAAAAAGCCTAAATAATAACTGGAATAATGGTCACTTTCAAGACAGATTTAGAGAGTTAAGAATCAGAACAAAAACCTGCGAAAATCGCCAAGAAATTATTAATCATTTATTAGGATGGTTAGAATCGGGTCAAATCTTAGAGACATCTACCTCTGGGATTAAAACTTTAATGGCAGTTCGCGGATTAACTGAAATTTTTGAAACTATCAGCACCGATGATAGTCTAGCATCCGGTTTAGAAACGCGATATCAACGATGGATTAAACAAAAATTTGAAACCGGGTTACATCAACTTTCCAATACTTTATTTACTGATATTGCAGAAACCCCAGGAAAATTATTGTGGAGGGGATTTGACCAACATCTGATTACAGCATTTAAACGCTATGAACGACAACCCCAAGCTTTATCCTTTCTCAATTCCTTAGCTAAATGTGGTAAACCCACAGAAAATAGTCTGGATATTTTGCATCATGTCATCAAAACCAGTCCCCATATTGGACAGCGTGAAAAAGCCGCTTGGGCGTTAGGACGGTTAATGAGTCCGGGTCAACCTGAAGAATGGAAACCTCAATTTGAAGACGTTGAAAAAGCTGCTAAATTAGCTTTAAATCAACTTTTTAAATCTGAAAATAAACCTCAAGTTGCTACAAATTTACTCGGATGTTTATATCTGTGTACCCTATGGAAAATTAAAGGAAAAGACTTGAGTGATGAGATTTATCAACAATTAGAACAGTTACCGAGTCGGAGTTTAGCAGTTGACCAGCAACTTCAAGGTTATCCGCAAATTAAAGCAACGTTTGAAGAACGACTGGAGTTATTGCCAAAATTATTAAATAGTCAAAACATTTCTCAAGAAGATATCAAAAAAATCAATGTTTTTATTCTGGAAGTTTCTTAGAGATAAAAACTAGATTTCTGAAATCAAGATTAGAGATTAACGCTAACAAAGGGAAAATTAAGATTGATCTACCACCTTAACCTGGATTTTGGTTAGGAAGCGCGATCACTATCCTCACCTTAACAAAAGGTCAGTTGATCAATCATTTTATAGAGACAGAAATATACAATTTCTCGTCTCTATAAACTCTAATTTAGGTGATCGCTCATACTGTCATTTTTTCAATTGATCGAACTGATTTAACCTGCTATTCTAATTTTTGAATAGCCCATTTTGCCCTCGCTTTAACCGCTATCATTTCATCATCTTGAGCAATTTTTTCTAACTGTTTTTTAATTTGATTAAACCATTCAGGTTGAGTATTCCCCATTGCAGTTGCTAATCCTTGTAACCCGACAATTCCTGAATATCTAACAATCCATTCCAAATCTTCTGAAGTTTTTTGTAATATTATTAAGGTCTGAAATTGAGCATCTGGAATGTTTTCTGTGGGTAATTTTTCCCATTGAATATTCCCTAATCCTCTAGCGGCGGCTCGACGAACACTCAACGCAAAATCACTTCCGGCTGATTCTAATAAAACCTCTAACGCACGCGGATCTCCAATATTAGATAAGGCACGTACCGCCCAAGCTCTAGCTCCATAATTATAACCATCTAATTGTTCTAATAAAGGAATAACCGCAGGTTCACCGAGTTGAGTTAATCCATCCACAGCCGCCACAGCCGCCCCCGGATTGTTATAGCCTAAAACCCGAATTAATGTAGGAATGGCTTCAACAGAATGGGCTTGTACTAAACTAATCACGGCTTTTAATAAAGACGGAGCAGAATCCGCTTGTTCAACCGCTTTAATTAAGAGTTGTACCGTCATAATTTTAACTTTTATTTTAATATTTTTAGGCAGATTATAAAAGAGAATCCATTAATTCCATGACTTCAATTGCTGATTCAGATAAACTAGAATCAGAAGTCTGGGTGAGTTGATATTCTAAAACACCTTTTAACGCTATTAATTTTAAACTATTTTCTGCTAAAGTTTGGGCGATGGCTTTTGCACCCGGTAGATATCCAATCGCGCCTAAATCCATTAACGCGGTACGACGTAAAGTTAAATCATTTCCTTTTAATGCCTCAATTAACCGTTCTGCATAATGATTTTCACCCGTTAATTGATACATTGCTCTTAATGCCGCATAGCGTATTTTAGGAACCGGATGCTCGACAAAAGGTTGCACTGAAGAAATCGCAACGGTGGATTTTAAAGCTCCTAATGCTTCTAAAATGGCATCATAGGGTTGAACAAAATAAGGTTTTCCGGGGACAAGTTGGGCAGCTTCTACTCCTCCTTCTAATAATTTCATTAAAGCAGGAACACAACGATTATCTTCTAATTGTTCTAAGGATTGAGCCGCCGCTTCTCGTACATAAACATCAGAACAATCTAAACACTCAATTAAGGCAGGAACCGCTCGTTGATCGCCTAATTTTCCTAACGCTCTCGCTGCATTTCTTCGTAAAGGATAACCACCGTCTTCAGTGCGATCAGATTCATCGTTTAAAGCTAGAATCAAGGCATCTACCGCCGCAGGTTCATTGACTCGAAAGCGACCTAACCACCAAGCTGCATAATAGCGACGTCCTAATTCTTCATGCTGAAGATTCGCGATCGCTTGTTCTATCGTTAAAGATTCCCCCTCTTGAGCGATATTTTTCTCCGATGATTCGTATCCCAAATTATCCATAGGTAAAGAGTGTGTTTTTCTCAACTTTACCATGAAAATTGGTACATCGGAATCGTAGCAATCTCAATCCTGGGGGAATCTGAAGTCCTAAATTCTATTAGTTTAAATCTTTTCTAGCTTCCTTGACTTGAGGGTAGCAACTTCTGGTTTCTCCACAAAATTCAAGTCTAACTTAATTTGATGGAGGTCTAATTTAGCGATATAAAGCAACAGGGAATGAATTAACACAACTACCCCTAACATTTCCATCACTTCCTCAACCGTGGTAAATAAGGCATAGCCTAGATTGTTTTCCCCATAAACAAATTTATAGGAGCCATTCAGCACTTCCACGAACATCGCACCTCCTAGATAAATCAGGATAGCAGTTATAAACAAACGTTTCATATAGCGAGGAAGATGCAGAAAAAATTGATAAAAGATAATACTAAATATAGCGACAGCAACGAAACCAGGAACAACCCAAGCATTGTGTAAAATTCCATTAACGCCAAGCTTGTGCATGGGTTTAGATAGGTGTTCATGTAAGGTCAAAAGTTCATCGACTGAAAGAAACGCAAAGATAAAAGAAAGACCCATCCAATAAAAACGATAGTAATTTTTAGTCTGCATTTTTATATAAGTAATAATGCCAAACAACACTGAAGAAAAGAAAAGAGCTAAGGATGAATAAAGTGTTGGAAAATTTTGTTCTTCATTCAGAGCAAATTTCTTGGCTAATAAAAACTTCATCGGGAAATCTGGCAACAGATAAAGAGAGAAGTGACCTAGCAAGGATAAACTGGTCAGAATAGCCACAATGATGAGCAGATATCGGGTAATTTTCCAGGGATAAATCGATGTTTTGACCTCAATAATACCTGGCTCAGAATTCTTCAACTGATTGGAATAGTTAAATTGCCTAGATTCCATAATATACCTTGCTAAATGAATGATAAAAATTAAAATTCACCTAAAAGTTATCAAAGGTTAAATTTTAAACTTCAACTACTGCTGACAGAAATAATCTGCTAACTTTCTTGTACTGAATCAAGTTGGATTGAGTAGTATCAAGTTTAACGATTTAAACTTCATGCTGACATAGAATCTCACTGAAAATCTGGCAGTGAGATTCTATATCATCAAAAAACAAAAACAGCATTGATAGCCTAACTGCTATAGCAGCAGTTTTTAATTAGATCAACACCCTAAGTCCGGTATGGAGAGTCGAAAATGTGATGAATTCAAGACAACTCATTTCTTGGGGGAGGTTAATTGAGATATTTGAGTTTTACAATAGAAACTATTGAAAGGGAATGATTGTTTAATAACCTCATGATAAACTGAATTTAATCAATATTAAAGCTGATGTCAACATTTATGGCTATATTCCGCAAGGCTGAGTTTGCTATGTTTAAGTTTATTTCGCAAGGCTGAATTTGTTGTGTTTAAGTCTCTCGTCAAAAAAAAATAGCTAGTGATTTGAAATTGAAAACCACTAACTAAAACTTTTAATTCTTATATAAAGTTAAAGCCGTTCAATTGTTCATGATGCTGTGAGTCTCCATGACATCAACCAGCCAATCATCTTTCTTATTCTTCCTCTGCGGAAGTTAAAGGTTGAATGTTTACAATTTTTGCCCCCATCCGCGTTAAACGCTGCATTTCTTGGTTCATGCGGTTGTAAGGCACAATAATAAATTTACTGGCACTGGAACGAATAGGGTACTCGGTTTTATCCGTTTCATCCGATTGACGTAAACCAACAACTTCATAGCGAAAGAAGCGATTTCCAGAGGGGGAAGTCGCTGATTTTCCAACTGCAACTTGACCTAACATCGGTTTAAATTAATCCCAATCTAATTCTACAAAGGTGATCTCAAGGGATCGCGCCATGAGCACAATCCCTTGTTCTAATTAAATCCTAGACAGGAGTGACACTGGCAACTTTACCGCCTTGGCGTTGAATTTCCTGAAGTAACGGAGATAACTGTTCATAAGCAACAATAAAAGATTTGCTGCTGCGACGAACTCTCGGATATTGACGTTCACGAATTCCAGCCACTTCCACCCGATAACTACGGCCTTGTGCTAAGACACCACCGCTACTAAATCCAGTCGTTGGAACCACAGCTTGTCCAGAAGCCCGATAAGACCAACCTTCGTTACCACCGGAGGGGCCAACAATTGTAGAAACACTATTGGAACCCAGTTCTGCAGCTAAACGAGAGGCATTGCCTTCTAATTGAGCTCGATCACTATTGGCATAACCCCGATATAAGCGGAAAATCCGAGTAAAGCCAACGGTTCTTTGTCCCCGTTGCACTTCAAAAGCGCGATAATAGGGAACTACATTTTCTCCAAAGTTTTCCAGATATTCGGCTGAATCAATATAGGAATCAATATCAGCATCATAACCTTGATTTTGATATAAATCTAAGTGAAAAATCACTTCGGATTCATCATAGGGAGCACGACCCAATAAATGTTTGTAATTGAGTTCAATCACACGGGTCTGAAAATTCGGATAGAAAAACTTGGTTTTGTACAGTTCTGATTTAGCAACGGAACGCACAAACTCCCGCACGGTAATGCTGCCATCACATAACAGAGATTCAGCACTGGTTAAGCGTTCAGAACGCATTAAATAATCGTTACCCAAAAGTTGGCGATAAACCGCACGAATCACTTGTTGGGCATCTTCGCGGCTCCAATCGGGGCGCAGTTCAACACGAGGTTCTTCTTGAAACGCGATGGTTCCGAGCCTAGATGCTGCTGTTGTAATAGCCACCTAAAATCCTCCTCTTATTAAAAACATCATTTAGAAACGAGTTGCGGATGTAGCGTGCAACGATTGCTGTTGAAATATTTGTCTCTCAGATGAAGAGAGCCATCGCTCTCCGCCTTTGTGATAGCGTGAGCTAGAACTCTCAACCCTTCGAGACAAACAGGCATTCAGATTTTAATCAATCAGATTATGCCAATGTCATTCTCATCACCCGTCCCCCAGCGCGGTGAATTCGCTGCAACTGACTAGACAGTTGATCATAGGGTACGGTATATTCAGTGGTAGTACGACGCACTTGCGGGAGCGACTGTGTTGCTTTTTGCATAACAGTGAGGCGGTAAAGTTGCCCACGATTACCGCCTGTCGTACCTGCTAAACTTTGCCCACTAGCTGGAGTGTGAATCGGAGAAGCCAAATTCCGAGCTAACTCCCAAGTTAAGCGACTTTGCTTTTGGTTTTGAGCGCGATCGCTACTGGCATACCCGCGATAAAGGGTAAACAAACGGTTAAAACCAACGGTTTTTTGTCCGTCTTGGGTGGAAAAGCCCCGATAATAGGGAACAACATTTTCCCCAAAGTTCTCCAGATATTCAGGAGAATCCAGGTAAGAGTTGATTTCAGCCTCAAAGCCTTCGTTGGCATAGAGATCAACGTGAAACGCAATCTCTGACTCATCGTAAGGCGCGCGACCGAGGAGATGTTTATAATTCAACTCAATAAATCGAGTTTGAAAGTTGGGGTAAAAAAACTTAGCCCGGTAAAGCTCGGATAAAGCAATGGCTCGGACAAAATCCCGAACGGTAATTTGTCCTTGGCGCAGTAAAGATTCTGCACTGGTGAGCCGTTCCCGTAACATCAAGTGTTCATTGCCCATGACCTGACGATATGCTGCCACAATCACGGTTTGGATATCCGCTTCCGTGTAGTTGGGGCGCAGTTCTACGGGTTTTGTTTCTTCAAAAGCCCGGATACCAAGTCGGCTCCCCTCAAGTAAGCCAACCATAGCCTGATGCTCCGTAAGAGATTTTAAAAACCGAGAAGAGAAAAAAAGAAAACTTTGTTAATGTGGGTTACAAACCCCAATAATCAAAGATGCCCGGAGCACTAAACAACCGTTAACCCAGTTGCTAACAGCTACTTACCGTTCCGGGCATCAAGCGCACTAAGTCTAGCTCAGAGCGTTGATCGCATAATCAATGTAGGAGTTGGCTTCAACGGCTGCGTCGCCACTGAGACCATGATTCGCTTTGATATACTTCAGAGCTTCAATATACCAGCTAGGAGAGAGTTCAAAAGCCCGGTTGATTTCATCAACACCAGCAATCAGGTATTCGTCCATAGGGCCAGTACCACCAGCAATTAAGCAGTAGGTGATCATACGGAGGTAGTAACCGATGTCACGAGAGCATTTGGCTTTACCACGTTCGCTAGAAGCGTAGTTGGGCCCTTGCATTTGGGTGGTGTAAGGGAATTTGTTATACACTGCTTGGGCAGCACCACTGATCAAACCATCGGCTTTGTTGGTCAGAGCTTTGGCAGCTTCTAATCCAGCTTTGGCTTGACGAAAACGTCCGAAAGCCACTTGGATTTCAGTGCTGCTTAAGAAACGACCTTGAGAATCGGCGGTGGTTACTGCTTCAGTCAGGGGGGTTTTCATGCTTGAATTATCTCCCGATTGGGTTTACAAAGTTGAGGTACAAATTGAAGTCCTTTAATTTGACTTCTATGGAATTATGAAAATTCAGATTTTAGAAAAATTAGGCAACAGCAGCCGCAGCGCGATCAAAGTAGCTGGCAATTTCAGAGCACAGAGCACTGCAATCTCCAGGGGAGATTCCTGCCGGATCATTAACGATAGCCAGAGCGGCATCTTTCATTTTTTGAACGCCAACCGCAACAGAAGCACCCGGAACGCCCAGAGCCAGGTAGGTTTCACGCAGACCATTTAAGCAACGGTCATCGAGAACACTCGCATCTCCAGCAAACACCGCATAGGTGACATAACGTAAGATGATTTCCATGTCACGTAAGCAAGCAGCCATACGACGATGGGTGTAAGCATTACCGCCAGGAGCAATCAGTTGGGCTTGCTCATCAAACAAAGCGCGGGCAGCGTTGGTCACGATGGTGGAAGCACTACCGGTGATGCGGTTAACGGCATCTAAACGTTTGTTGCTTTCGGCAACCATTTGGCTGAGAGCATCGATTTGGCCAGCGCTTAACATTTCGCCGCGGGTATCAGCTTGAGAAACTACCTTGGTGAAGGCATCAAACATGGATGAATCTCCTACTTGATTTGCTTAACTTTGTTTTAGACTCAAAGTGAAATGATGAGTTTTTTTGTTCCCGACTCCTTAGAGCCGATCTGGTTCGACTTGGGTTACTTTTTGAGGAGCAACCTTAGCCTCACTTAGAAGAACTTTAGAAACATTACACCATTTTATGAAAGGACATTAAACTTTTTTAATCAAATGTTAATCAATTGTTGGGAGACTAACATTTGGCTGTTGTCTTTGCCCTTCAGATATTAGTTATACAATGCTATCGCAATTTGTTGCGTTAAAATTTATTAAGAAGTGTATCTTTCATGAAGATTCCCATCAGAAACCTATGATTTTACTTAAGTAAAAATACTTATTTTGTAAGAGAGATAATACAGATTTAACCCCTGATTACCCCGGAAAATCGTTTTGTAGTCCATTGTTTGTAGTCTGTTAACGATCAAAAAAAATCTCCGCATCTTGAGGTCGGAGACTTTGTAGAAGGCATAATTGCTGCCAAACTTACCTCAATATCGAATTCGCGGGTCAATACAAGCATTAAGAACATCAATGAGAATACTGGCAAGAACAACGATGGCTGCAAAAAATACAACAATCCCTTGCACTGTCGGATAATCCCGTAAACTAATCGCTTCATATAACCGATTAGCCAGTCCCGGCCAGGAAAAGGTCACTTCTGTCAAAATTGCCCCTCCCAATAAAGCCGCAAAGGTTAAACCCAAAACCGTAATTACCGGGATCATGGCATTTTTTAACGCATGAGCCAGAACAATCCGCAATTCAGGAATCCCTCTCGCCCTAGCAGCTTCCACATAATCCGCTTTTAACGTTTGTTTGAGATTCACCCGCACAATGCGCTCAAAAATACCGCTTAACAATAACCCTAGAGTCATTGACGGTAAACACAGATAATAGAGAGCAACTCCTAATTGCATCCAATTTCCCGTGAACAAACTATCCAAGGTATAAAGTCCTGTGCCCCCTTCCGGCGCGGGAATGGTGATCGGAAACCGAGTCCCCAAGGGAAACCAACCCAATTGCACGGCAAAGATTAACTGAAATAACATCCCCGCCCAAAACGGAGGAACAGCATAGGTGATGATGCCAAATAAACGCCCCCCCGTATCCCAAACCGTATCAGGATGGGATGCTGCTACCGCCCCAACGGTTATTCCCAGCACTAAAGCCACCATCATACTAAATAAAGCCAGTTCAACCGTCGCTGGAAAATGATTCTGGATAATTTGCCAAACCGTTTCTCCGCGACTGGTCAGGGACGTTCCTAAATCGAAGTGTAGGAGTTTCCCCATATAGTCGAAATATTGTTGCCATAAAGAACCCTTTAACCCCAATTGCGATCGCAATGCTTCTTTTGCTGCTTCCGGCGCACGGGGGCCAAGAATCGCATCCACCGGATCACCCGGTGTAGCCCGTAATAACAAAAAAACCACTGTGGTAATTGTCCACAGCATTAACGGAGCCAGCAGTAAACGACCGAAGACATAATATTGTAAAGCTCTCGAACGAGACATATCACCAAATCAGTAATCAGTTAACAGCTAACTGTCAACTGTCTACTGTCCACTGTTCGCTGTCAACTGTTCTCAAAACTCTAGTAACGATTCAAAGGTATTGCGAAGGAATTTGAGGTCGGCGACTCTGGCAACTAAAAGGTTTTCTTGTCCAGCATCTTCTAGGCGAGTTTTCCAGTATTGGATGCTCTCAGCATTATTCATCCAGAAGTTAATCACCGTATCAACGACTTGATCGACATTCCAGCCCCGTTGAGGAGAAACCGTCTGCACAGATTCAATAAAAGTATCCAGGGTACATTTGCGATTTCCCAAATATTCTACGCCTGGGGCGGGTTGTTCGTTTAATTCTTGTTGTTGGTAAAAAAAAGAAAGAATGGGAGAAACACCCACTAAGTCAAAGGTGTATGGCATAGGTTCCTCCTGTCTATTTTCAAGTATTGGTTTGTTATACCAAGCGAGTACAGTTAATAACGTAAATTTACTTACAACTTACCTGGATTGTTGAAATTTTAATGCAGATTTTGTAAAAATTCACAAGTAGGGTTTTCTCTACCTTAAAATGAAGGAAAAAGTTTAATTTTTATAACAATTTTGATAAAAAATTTCAGATTTTCTTAAGGTTTTAAGTCGGTAGGTTGATTGCAATTTAACAACATTTGTGATTCTGCTTCAGAAAGCTCAATGGGTTTTACAGGAATATGAGTGAACCAGCGTTGAAATGATCGCCCTCCTAAAGTTATAAACTCTTGTAATTGAGAATAGGCAGAACGGCGATAAAATCCGCATAAAGGTTCCCATCGAGACTGATATTGAGGAACAACAGCTAAAACCCTCTCAGAAACATTGGTTAAACAACTTTGCCACCGTTGAATGATCGCGGGTTGTAATCGAGGTAAATCACAGGCTAACAACAAAATCCATTCAAAGGGAATTTCTAACAATCCCTGGGATAAAGCCACTAACGGCCCTTGGTTCGGTTTTCTCTCCAACAGAACTTCATAATCTTCTGTTAAGAGTGTTGCATAGCGTTCCGGCCAGGGTGTAACAATATATACTTTTTCGCTACAAGCTCGTGCGGCTTGATCAACTCGTTGCAGTAGGGGTTTACCTTCATAACACACAAACGCTTTATCCTGACCCATGCGAGAACTTTGGCCACCGAGCAGAATTAAAGCTGCAATTGAGAGATGATTCATGATCAGGGTATGGTTTGTAATTACACTCTCCAGGGCGGGATCACCCCGCCACTAAGCTATCTCTGAAAATCTTGAATTTCTTGTAATTTTGCTTGAACTTTCCCTTGTGTCAGGTTAGATTCAGCTTGAGATAATCCCGATTCTAAACTGGGACAAACCCCAGAACGCCATAAATAAAACCCACCATTCCAAATGGCAGCCTTC
>NZ_JBJUDF010000012.1:0-4371 GCF_046067725.1 Planktothrix sp. | reverse complement strand
ACAGAAGAATGCTTTTTGGCGCAAGCACCAACGAGTCTTACATCCTCTCCACAAGCTTGAATTTCCGTATGCCCTACGGTATTTGTTGACAAGATTTTTACCCCTTCTTCTCGGATGTTTTTTGCTGCATTTTCATCTCTATCATGATGGGTTTGACAGCTTGGACAAACCCATTCACGAATACTTAAATTCAATGAATTATTTTTAAATTGGCAGCAATGACAAAGCTTTGTACTGGGGAAAAATCTGTCAACTTCAATCAACTTTCCTCCTTCTCTTTCCAGTTTGTAGCCCAGGAAGTTAATTAGCATTCCAAAACCAGCATCTAACACGGATTTTGCTAATTTGGTACGAGCAAACCCTTTAACACAAAGGTTTTCCACTACAATGATTGGGTTCTCGTCAACTAACTTTCGAGAGAGTTTATGAAGAAAGTCAAGTCTTGTGTTTGCTATTTTTTCATGAACTTTAGCAACTCTTTTAACCTGTTCTTTCCGGTTATTAGACCCTTTGGCTTTTCGAGATCATGCTTGCTGTCTTCTTTTTAATCGTTTAGCATATTTTCGAGTAGGCTTAATTGGGTCAACTTTGCTATAGGTTTCACCATCAAACACCGTTACCAAACTCGTCAACCCTAAGTCAATCCCTGAAATTTTCCCAGTTTTATTTAGGATTAAATCGTTAGCTTCAAACAAAATAGCGGCAAAATATTTATCTGTACTGGTCTTAGACACGGTAACAGATTTAATTTTGCTGCTAATTGCTTTTGGAATCCTGGCTTTGACAACCCCCAACTTAGGAAGTTTTACACCATTTCCTTTGATTGAACAACTTTCGGGATAACGGATGGATTGCTTTTTGTGTTTACTTTTGAATTTAGGGAATCTGGCTCTTTTTTGAAAAAAGTTTTTAAATGCCGATTCCAAATTTTTGAGTGATTGTTGCAATGTAGCAGCAGTTACTTCTTTCAGAAATAGGTAATCCGGTTGTTTTTTGAGTTGGGTTAAATCCTTCGCCATATCACAATAATTTAACCCTTTTCCGGTTTCCTTGTACTGATTATTAGTTTTCTCTAGGTAATAATTCCAAACAAATCTGCAACAACCGAAGCTTTTCCCTAAAGCTGCTTGCTGTTCTTTGTTTGGATACAACCTTACCTTGAGAACGTCTAACATTTCTGCTCACACATCAACTTGTCTGGTATTATAGCGTTTAGTGTTAGAGAGTGTCAACTATGTATCACAAAGGTTTTAGGTCGGTTTACAGGCTTAACGCTCATATTCTACTGGTCGTCAAATACCGAAGGAAAGCAATTAGTAGAGAAATCTTAACAAGGTTACATGAAATATTTGTTGATACCCTTAAAAAATGGGATTGTACATTACTGGAGTTTAACGGAGAATCTGATCATGTTCACTTACTGATCGACTACAAACCCGATCACCCCCTATCAACATTAATTGGTAATCTTAAAACTGTTAGTAGCAGACTAATTCGCAAGGAATTTCCTGGTTTGGCATCTAAATATTTTTATAACAAACCTTATTTCTGGACGGGTTCTTACTTTGTTGCCAGTTGCGGTGGGGTCACGGTTGAACAGCTAAAAAAATATGTTGAGCAACAAACAACCCCAGAAAATTAAATCGTATTCGTTACCACTCATGTTTTTATTTTGTCGTGATTCATCTCTCCGCCAAGCTTGCGCGCTCGGCGGGAGTCCTCTCACGACACTAAGATAGAATTCTTAACCCATCAGAGGGTTCCAACAGATCATTCAAATCACGTTTAAAATTAATTTAACCTATTAAAATTGAAGTGGCAATTAAGAGGCTATTGAATCATGAGTTATGATTATGATTTGTTTGTGATGGGTGCAGGTTCAGGGGGATTAGCCTCTTCAAAACGAGCAGCATCTTATGGAGCAAAAGTAGCGATCGCAGAACATGATTTAGTCGGTGGAACTTGTGTGATTCGCGGTTGTGTTCCTAAAAAATTAATGGTTTATGCGTCTCAATTTTCCTATCTGTACCAATATGCTCAAGGATATGGCTGGGCAGTAGGGGCCAGGTCTTCTCGCCCTAAATTTAATTGGAATAAATTAATTACAGCCGTTGATACGGAAGTTAAACGTTTAAGTCAACTGCATATTAGTTTTTTGGAAAAAGCCGGAGTTGAATTAATTTCTGGTTATGCTAAATTTATCGATGCTCATACCGTAGAAGTGGGCGATCGCACAATTACCGCCGATAAAATTTTAATCGCAGTAGGAGGAGAAGCCGTTAAACCCAATATCCCCGGAATTGAACATAGTATTACCTCCCGTGAAATGTTTTTACTTCCTGAACAACCGAAACGATTTGCGGTTTGGGGTGGGGGATATATTGGCGTTGAATTTGCTAATATTCTCAAAGGATTAGGCAGTGAAGTGACTCAAATTATCCGCAGAGATTTAATTTTACATGGCTTTGATGAAGATATTCGCAGTAATATTCAAGCGGGAATGGCTAATCATGGGATTAACTTTTTAACTCAAAAAGTGATTGAAAAAATTGAAAAAACCAAAGCAGGATTACAGTTATTTTTGAGTGGAGATGACACAGAACCTTTAACCGTTGATGCGTTGCTTTGCGCTACAGGTCGTAAACCGAATTTAGCCGGATTAATGTTAGAAAATGCTGGGGTTGAAGTGAATGGAAAAGGCGCAATTCAGGTAACACCGGATAGCCGCACCAGTCAGCCTAATATTTTTGCAGTGGGAGATTGTACGGATCGGATGAATTTAACCCCTGTTGCGATCGCTGAAGGACGAGCTTTTGCTGATACCGAATTTGGTCATCAACCTCGATTTATTACCCATGAAAATATTGCAACGGCTGTATTTTCTAACCCAGAAGGTGCAACGGTGGGATTAACAGAAACCCAAGCACGAGAAAAATTTGGTGATAATATTAAATGTTATACCGCTCGGTTTCGTCCGATGTTTCATAGTTTCACGGGTTCTGAAGAAAGGGTGTTTATTAAATTAGTGGTTGAAGTCAATACAGATCGAGTTTTAGGCGCTCACATGGTCGGAAAAGATGCCGCAGAACTGATTCAAGGAATTGCGATCGCTGTGAATATGGGAGCCACTAAAAAAGACTTTGATAATACAATGGGAATTCATCCGACCAGTGGGGAAGAATTCGTAACACTGAGATAATTGTATACTAGGAGAATGTAGAGAACTGAGTTGCTTTTCTATCTCTCATTCTCTCGATTGATTCTAATAAAAATTAATAAAATTATCATTGATATTTGAGAGGAATTAGTGTACTCTTCCCGTCGAGATCTATCCTAAGTTTTGTTAAATCTTCCTAATGGGTGAAGCATTCAGCCGTTGAATCAGCTTATTATGGAAATTAGGAAACTATCAGGTGTAGGTTTTAGGTGGCAGCTATTGGAGGATAAAAACATGAAAATCCTATCCACAGCAATATTTGGAGCAGCCACAGTGCTTCTACTCGGTTTTGGAGTCACGACTCCAGCCTATTCACAAAACTCTAATGATCTTAAACAATTATTAGAAACTCGGTTTTGTCAAGGGTGTGATTTGAGAGGAGCGAATTTAAGCGGTGCTCATTTGATTGGTGTAGATTTAAGAGATGCTAATCTTGCGGGTGCAAACTTAGCTCATGCCAATTTAGAAGGTGCAGATTTAAAAGGCGCAAATCTCAAGGAAGCTAACTTAGAAGGTGCATTTTTAAATCAAGTAGAATTTAATGATGCCAACCTCAGTGGTGCGAATTTAACTTATGCAAATTTAGTTCAAGCTCAATTAGACGGTGCTAATCTTTTAAATGCAGATTTAACCGGATCTGAATTTGCAATTCCTGTCTTACAAAGTGCTGAACTTCCTCAAGGTTCCTCCGAAGATTTAGGAATAGAAGAAATCGGTGTAGGTCGTGATTCTCGGTTAACCTTCCCTGTTGGAGGACTTGATTTAGATCAACCGTTTGAATATAGCCAAGAGTATCTGGAACAAACGGTTAATCCAACTCTAAACCCAGCACAACCGATTGATTCTGAGTCCTTTTTAAGTCGAACAACCTCCTTTAATGATGGCATGAGAGGAGATGTCAATCCATCAGGATCAGGTGTGTTAAAAGTTAACTTTTAGTTCTCATCTATGAGCAGTATTTCTGTTCTCGTTAAACCCAAATTACTAATACCAGGGAAGAGAATTTCAATGATTTTCTTCCCTGTTTTAGCTTCAGTCTTATATTATTAGGTAATCAAACAGTAGATTTAATTTGCAGTGGGCTACCTTCATTATAAAAAGATTATGGAAAGAAATTAAAAAGACTTGAAACTGTTCAGTTATTTTAAGGAAAC